>JAANWY010000146.1 GCA_018263655.1 Anaerolineales bacterium
CAAGCTCAGGACGTCGCTTCGATACGCTTCGCTACTCAGGCGACGTCCTGAGCTTGTCGAAGGGATGCTGTCTTGATCTAACTGGTGAAGGATTTCTGCCGAGGTGTACTAGCGTGACCAAGCCGGCTCGATATCAGTCGCCGTGTGGGAGGTCAACCGGCGCAGCCCCGAACCAAGACCCCCTCCACTGAAGTCGATCATATACAAATCTGTGTTGCCACCCCGCGTCGATCTGAACACGACGCGCTCCCCGTCCCTCGACCAACTCCCGTCGACATCGAAGACAGCGTCGGATATGACTGGTTGCAACGTCTGCTCTGCAACGTGGATAGCAGTCAGTTCCCAACGGCCATCCATGTTGGTACTGAAAACAACCCAGTCACCGTCTGGAGACCACGCGGGGAACTGCTCGTGCGAGGTCGCCAGATCTCGCAACACATCTTTGTTGGAACCATCGGCGTTCATGATATAAATGTTGTCATTACCACCCTGGTCGGATACGTACGCGATTTTACTGCCGTCGGGAGACCAGGCCGGCTGACGCTGTTGCGATGGGGCGTCCGTCAACCGCCGCAGCTCAGTCCCATCAGCCTTCATGTCCCAAACGTCCATGCTACCGGCCCGGCCAGAGCTGAACGCAATGCGCTGACCCTCGGGCGACCACGTCGGACCATAATCGACACCCGAATCGAACGTCAGCCGGCGGGCGCTGCGGCCGAAGACATCACCGGAGTAGATCTCCCAGTTACCGTCGCGTCTTGACGCCCAGGCCAAGAGACCGCCAGGGCCGAACGCCGGCGCCATGTCGTCGGCTTCAGGCCACCTCGTCACGTTACGAACACCCAAATAGCGCGGGTTCATCACGTACACATCGAAGCTCCCCCCATCACGATCAGAGGCAAAGCCGATCACTGGTTCCATCGTGTTGCGAGCCACTAACGGCAGATACGTCGCGAAAGGCAACGTCTCGGTCTGCGCGGCCGGCGCTGTTTGAGCAACCGGCGCCCCCCAACCTAACGCGACCAACAGAAACAAGCCCGCGAGTGTGCATTTACGAATCATCATTGTCCCCCTTCGTCAGGTCCAGGATACCGCCTACGAATTTCGCCTACCAATTTCGCCACCACAGTTGCATAACGGCATCTCCTACACGCTCATAGTACTCCACTTTGACGCGATGGGAGCCTGGACTCACATAGATGTCGCCCGTCCAGATGGTCACAGAATGATCGATCCACTTGTCAATAATGAATTCGCCTGGATCGCCGAAACTGCCATTGTCATTGGCGTCCATCCACACTCGAACGCCATCGTCGCTGCGCGCGAAGAAGCGAGTCAACCCGCCGACAAAGGAAGCATTGCCCGTGAAGCGCGCCGCCCAGAAATCTGCGCCCAGGGCGGGCGCAGGAGAACCCGTCTCCCAGTCAAAATTGATAGCCTCCTCATTGCTGGTCACGACCGGACCGCCACAGAAGCGAGGCTCGTCGAAGTACTTGAAGTACTCTGCCTTCCAATTGGGGTAGGTGTCCAACTTCTCCCACCACAATTTCACCTGCGCACCGGCAATATGCTCGTAGTATTCGACCTTCAGAGAGTTAGTCCCCCCCTGGAGCTGCAACTCAGTGGTGTACTCAGTAGGGGGTTGGTCTTTCCAACCGTCTATGATGGTGTAGTCATTGACCTGAGGATCGATCCAAAAACGCGCACCGTCGTCCGTGAGCAGATGAAACCGATAGAGACCAGGCTCGAAGGACTGATCCCTGGTCCAGCGGACGGAGAAGTCGTCGACGCCGACAGCGCCCGGCCAAGGTGACGTCGCGCCCCAGTTGAAGTCAATGCACGCATCGTCGCGCTCACCAGCAGGTGTGCCGGCAAGGTCGCGATTGTTGAAGTACTGGCCATGCCAGCGGGTGGTCCCAGCTTGCTGAGGGCCTGCGACATCGGCCGGCGCCGTTGGGGTAGGAGATACCGGTGTAGAGTACACCGGGGGCGCCGGCATTGGGGGCGCCGGCGGAGGTGGCGCCAACCCGACCATCAGCAAGCCGAAAGGGACGAGTAGCAAGATCCAAAGTTTACGCATGTTGAGCCCCTCCTTGCTCAAATCACGTTGCTACAACTACAATGTTGTGCTCTCCCATTGGTAAGTGTTCAGCTACCCTTGCGAAGGTTGAGAGAAGCCTTGGCAAGAGGCCGATTTTCGACTGGCGAGGGCCTTTCAACCCGAATGTGATTGGCAAACCTTCGCAAGGGTCCCCACTACCTGAACAGCTGCTCCCATTGTACCATACGTTGTCCAACTCTTCAATCGAATATAAGTGGTAACTACCTTGACAATGTTAAATTACCTGGCGTGCTGGGCGAAGGTCTCCTGACCGAGGCGAACGGGGCTCGGTCAGGAGACCTTCGGCGAGCAAAAGGCCGTTTCTGAACCGAATTTAACATTGTCAAGCTACTCAGGCCATCATTCTCGCAGTTGAGAAATGCGGAAAAGATGGGGGTGTGGGGGCGGCCGCCACCCACACCCCCATCTTTTCCAGTCTCTTCTTGTGTAGGCACGAAGGTGCCTGAGTAGTCACTATAAGTGCGCCAATCTCACCAGGGCCGGCCAACCTGGTTGAAATCGCGGCCAGCCCGCCGGCCAGTCGTCGACGGCTGGTCTCGCACGGTGTACAGAGCCAACGCCTCCGGCTGCGTGCCGACGTGCACAAAAACCCAAGTCCCCGGGTTCTCCTCGGACGAGCGCAGTACAGGTTTATCGGGGGGCAGATCGGGCGTCGCCCAGTGGAACAGCCAGTGGGAATCCAACGGACTCAAATTCACGCAACCGTGACTCTTGGGGCGACCAAAATCGTCGTGCCAGTAGGCGGTGTGCAGCCCATAACCGCGGTTGAAATACATGGTCCACGGTACATCGGCGAGATAATAGTAATCGCCATCTTGAAGACTGCCGCCGCTCATCTTACGGTGCTTGATCTTGATCCAAATACGAAACAACCCGATAATGGTCTGCCAGCGCGGCAGACCGGACGAAATCAGCGTGGCGAAGACCATCTGCGAGCCCTCGTAGGCGGCCAGGGTCTGCTCCCGGAGGTTCACTTCGATCCAGCGCTCGTCGGGGCCGACGCTCTCCGGCGGGACTACGGGCGCCACGCGGCGCACGTGTCGCGCCGACACCCACCGATCCTCCCCTAACTTATACCAGGTGCCATCATGCGTATCTTTCACGCCCAAGATTGGCACGACGCTGTAGCGTTCCAATTCCCCGATGGGCGCGTTGTCATCGGCCACGCCTGGCTGCGCCCGCACATTGAGCAGATCGGCCACGACGAAGCCAAAAGGCATTGGCATCCCTGGTAGAACACGTACGCCGTGGAACTCAGAGAGCTGTCCAATATCTACAGCAGATGCCGGCGTCCACCCCCCTCGGTCCACCTGATACCAAACGTCGCCATCCACGACCCGAGATGCGCGAACGCTCACCCAAGTGCCGGCCGACGGGTACCAGTGTATCGGATTCGCGTCGCCAGGGTTCTCGTATATCGTCAGCCCGCTTGACACAACCCGGCCGTAGTGATACGGTATCACGTCCAGCGGTCTCTTCTCGGTGGAGGCCGGCTCAGCAAAGACGTGCGTCGTGGGCAGGGGAAGTACCAAGAGGAAAACAGCAAGTATTGCCAGTCTCTTCATCACATCGCTCCCGCGCGAATACAATCGAATCTTTCAGCAATCCACATCCATAAATAAAGACTGCTCATCAACCCGAGCAGTTCCGGCTCAGCCGGCACGACTATGGCGTCTAGTACAACTCGGCGGAAATCCTTCACCAGTTAGGTCAAGATAGCATCCCTTCGACAAGCTCAGGACGCCGCCTGAGTAGCGTATCGAAGCGACGTCCTGAGCCCAGTCGAAGGGGGTGCGGCTCGGACCTAAGTACCGTACTACCCTGAACCCGCACCCTTCGATACGGCCTCCACTACGTTCCGGCCTACCCCTCGTCAAGCTCGGGACGTCGCTCAGGATGCTGGCCGTGATCTCGATAACTGGGGACTCGTTTATGCCGATGTGTACTAGCGCCCCACTACAGGCAAATACGCGCGCTCCAAAAATGAGACGACCCGCAACGTCAGTTGTCGCGTCGCCATCAGGCCGCCGGGACTGCGCCCCACAAGCGTGAGGGGATAGCTTCCCGGGGCCACTGGCTCTGACACGTTGATGATCAGCTCAACGGACCCTTCTGTATCGACGTTGTCAGGGACCAATGTCGCATCGACGCCAGGCGGGAGCTCCTGGACACTCAAGGCGACGTTGTCGCTGAACCCACCGACGGGGACCACTTCAAGGCTTACGTCGACGGTTTCACCCGGTACAGCCAACACGACTGCCGAACCTGCATCCAGCCGGAAGCCTGGCAGTGTCAACACACTGATCCCACCATCTTGCGTGGCTATCCACACTGCACCGTCCTGGGTGATCGTCAGAGCCTGCACCTGATCACCGACCAAGCCCGAGTTGAAGACATTGTAGGTTTGCCAACTACCGCTGCGAAATATGCTGACTCCACCGCCATCAGTCGGGATCCACATCACGTTATCGTGCGGCAGCATACCGGCCACCCGCACACTTGCCAGGCCATCATCGGCACGCCGGAAGTTGATCCATTCACCCAAATCACTGTGCACACTGATCCCTACGCCGCGCACTGCAACCCACATGCGACCAAGATGATCCACAGTCAGCCGATCAGCCCATCCATCACCGCTCTGCGGGGTACCAAGCAAGCCAAGTTCAACAGCGTGGATCGCCGTTCCCGCCGGCAACGCCTGCTGCAGGCCGACGTCGACCAAGTACTTCAATGTTGTGAAAATCGGGTGGACAGCCAGTGCACCCTCACTCGCACTGTAGCCGGTATAGCGATACAGCGTCGGATCGCCCTCGAACATCACAAACCCGGACGACAGCGCCTCATCGGCCGCGCCGGCACTGCCGAAATCGGCCGGCACCCGCGTGTCCTGAGCCGCCGCGTCGTCTCTGACATGTCCCACAACCTGACCACGCCGGCTGGTGTTGCGCACCGTGTACTGGGTCCATGCATCGGCTTCCACATCGAGCACGCTCAGGCCGCCATACACGTTCGTCGATCCCACACGCCGAGGTCGCGTGGCGAACCAGACGCGCCCATCGGGGTCAACAGTTACGTCGCTCACCAGATCGGACAGCAATCCCAACTCGACGGTGAAGATGGGCGTGCCGGCATCGTAGCCCGTCGTCAAGGCAGGCGATATCTGCAATCGACTGACATCGCCGCGCGGATCGGGCTCGAAGGACTCATAGCGATAGAGCGTGGCATCATCGCCAATCATCAAATAGCCATTTGAGAAGATCGACTGAGCGGTCGCACTGCCGGGGATATCGGTGGCCGACACACGGATGAAGGTCTCGCGCGAGCCGGCATTCGCCTGCAGATAGGTCGCGGCCGGCTCCTGTTTTTCGAGCGTCCCCAAAAAAGAGTATTCGACCCAACCGGTGTCCGGTCTGTAGTACTTAGCGCCGCTACCCCCCCACACCCAAACGCGCTCGGCGTCGTCAACGGTCCACAACAAATTGTCATTGACCGTCTGCATATCGCCGACGCCCACAATCGACCAGTAGTCCTCTTCCACCATGGTCTCAAGATCGGTGTAAGACGTCCATGCACCATCAGCAAAGTGACTGAACCCCGTCAGCGTCTCCACCCACACCTTCCCACGCCCCACAGTGATCGCCGCGATGAAGTCGTCCAGCAGGGGGGAGTTCTCCGCAGTGTAGTGAGTCCACTGATTGCCGTCCCAGACATTGATCCCCCCTCCTACATGGGCCTCGCCATCAAACATGCGTTCTGCCCCCACCCAGATGCGGCCAGCCTCATCGGTCGCGATCGCACGCGTATGATTGCTGTTGAGCGCACGGCTCCCCGTGTAGAGCGCCTCCCAGCCGGCGTCAGGCGCGTAGCCATGCACAGCGCCCAGGTGCCGCGTCCAGACCCGGCCGGCGGCCGCCGTCCAGAGATCGCTGGGCGTTTGCGTTGTGACGACACTGTTGAAATCCGCCTCGATCGCCTCCCGCACCGTCTCGTAGATGGTCCATCCACTCCCGTTTCGGCGACTCACGACGGTGCGGTTCGATAGTGTATGGCCCAACCACAACCGGCCGTCAGCACCAAAGGCTAAGCTGTTGACGTCGTCGTCGGCAATACCATCGGCCGCCCGATAGCGCTGATGCCACGCGCCACCGTCAAAAGCCCACGCGCCGCCACCCCGACAGGTACCTGTCGGATCACACAGCCGGTTGGTCGCGGCCCAGACGTTGCCATCAGCAGGATTCACTGTTAGAGCTTGAATGGCGCCATCAATGGTGTATGTGTGCCATGCCCCATCGAACATGGTGAACTGCCCCCGCTCCTGGTGACTGATCCACACCCGGTCGGCACGGTCCACTGCCATCACCCCCGCATCGTTCGAGACCAGCCACGGGTTACTGACCGTCGTGTGCACCGTCCAGTTGCCAGCGTCGTACACACTCACGCCATTGACCGTGCTGAGCCACACGCGGCCGGCGTGATCTATCAACACATCACGCACATCGTCCGCTGCTAGGCCGACGTCAACGGCATAGACAGGTGTGCCAGGCTCAACAGACCGCAGCAGCCTTGGACTTATGACAATCTCCTGCTCGCCTTCATCCCAGTCCCTGTAGAAATAGATGGTCGGATCTGTCCCAAACATGAGATAACCCGGGGCAAATGTCGACTGAGCCTCGGAGCGGTTGGCGATGTCGCGGAGTTGGATCTGTCGCTCACCGGTCACGGCACGCTCCTGAACCACGGTCCGCTGTTCGGCACGCCGGCTCGTGTTCTTGAGTGTCAGGTCTTGACCCAACCCGCCGGGTGGATAGCGCGTGACACCACCGGTGGTCGCAGCCCACAACGTGCCCTCTGGACCAATCGCAATGGCTCGGATGGTGTTGCTGGCCAGCCGGTCCTGTGGATACAACAGTTGAACGAATGTATCGTTCGTCACGTCCCATCCAACCAGCCCGCCCCCCATGCTGCCGGCCCACACCGTATCCCCCTGCGCGCGGAGTACGCTGACCCGGTCTGCATTGGCATACGTCATCCAACTTCCCGTTACCCCTTGGGGCGCCTTTGGCTCCGCGGCTTGCGCAGCACCCAGGACAACCGACAGAAACAGAACGCCCGCCAATAGAATGACTCGTCGCATCCATGCACCTCCGTGAGTAGCCGTTCAGGTAGTGGGGCCCCTTGCGAAGGTTGGGAGTAGCCTTGGCAATAGGCCGGTTTTCGACTGGCGAGAGGCCTTTCAACCTGAATGCAGTTGGCTAACCTTCGCAAGGGTGGCTGAACGCCTACCCTCCTGAGACCGGTAGCATCTGCACTCAGGCGAGATGACACCGATCATTCAATACTTGTAGATACCAGCGGCCATTTTCGTGCACAAAGGTGGTGATCGAAGCGTTACCGATCCGCAAGTGCATTCGGTAGCCCAGGGGGAGGCCAGGAACCGTACAAACGAGGGCCTTGATGGGACCGCCGTGCGTCACAGCCAGTACCGTCTGGGCTGCGTGCTCTTCCTCCCACCGCTGGAAAACCTCGTTCACCCGTGTGGCCAACTCACCCAGGGACTCCCCCCCTTTACGGGCGGTGTTGATCGGATCTGAGATGTAGGTATCCCAGTTCTCGGTGTGTTCCGCCTGGATCTCGGTGACCGTCAGACCTTCCCACTCCCCCACGTCGATTTCTCGCAGCGCCTCGAGCTTGATGATGGGTAGACCCAGTCGATTGGCTATAGGCTGAGCGGTCTCCACCGTCCGGGGCAAATCGCTGGCGTACAGCACGTCGATGTCCCAACCGGCCACACGGCGCGCCACCTGCTTCGCCTGCCGGCGCCCCCGCTCGTTCAGCGGAGTGCGGGCGAACCCCTGATATCGGCTAACGCGGTTCCAATCCGTCTCTCCATGGCGAACGAGAATCAAGCGCTTCATGCTCACAACTCCATCGCTGCCGGCTCCGTGATAGCTTTCTGTTCTTCACGCGTCGCTATCCAGATGCCGGCTAAGAGGAGCGCACCGCCGATCACTTTGAAGACTGTCGGCGGCTCATTCAACAGAAACCAGGCCAGCAATGTCGAGCCGATTGGTTCTCCCATGATCGTCACCGATACATAAGTCGCCGAGAGATAGCGCAAAGCCCAGTTAAATAACGAATGTCCAACCAGTTGCGGCGCCACGGCCAGTAGAAGAAACATGAGATAGGTGTTTGCCGTGTAGCCAGTAAACGATTGGTGGGTGAGAATCGCAATGATGAGCAATTCCAAGGCGGCTGCGCCATAGGTCAGAAAAATATAGGTGATGAGTGACACTTTCGGGCGGAGCGTTCGACCGATCAGGAGGTAGCCGGCCACCATGACGGCTCCCGCAATCGCCAGTAAGTCACCCAGAAGTTCCGTTGAGCCAATGCCGATATCACCGTAGCCGATGATGATGCCCCCCAGCACTGCGATGATGAGCCCCGCAACGATCCCTCGACTGAGCTGGTCATCGGTGAAGAGGTGGGCGCCTAAGCCGACCCACAACGGCCCCGTCGTGACAAAAACCACCGACGAGGCTACTGAGGTATAGTCCAGCGACGTTATCCAAAATGCGAAGTGAAAACCCAAGAATGCACCAGATAGCAACGCCAGACGGAAGTCGGGCCAACTAAGCGATCGCAACTCGTGCCGCGCCGTCAGCAAGACGACGGGCGCCAGCAGAACGGACGCTATGGTGAGCCGGTAGGCGGCGATGGCGAGGGGCGGTGCATCAGCCCAACGGATGAAGATGGCCGCAAAGGATACGGCCACCACCCCGGTACTCAGCCCAATGTACGGTCTAACTGTCGATTCGGCGGACATGGAGGGAAGCTACAACATCCTCAAGGCACACGCTTTGCCCCATCGCATTGTCTCAGGCGTCCAAGAGGCCGGCAGCCCGCAACGTCGCTCGAACTGCCTCGCGCCCAGCATCGTCCGGGGGCAACAGCGGGGGACGCGGCCGGCCACCCCGGTAACCTCGCAGCTCCATTGCCGCCTTGTAGCCCCCGATCCCGTACGGGCTGATCCCGCGATATACCTCGGCCAGAACCGCCTGCCGGCGACGCGCCGTCGTGTGATCGCCCTCTTCCGTCAAGTTGAAAACGTCCACACACAACTCCGGCACCACGTTGCCAACGGCCAAAATCCCGCCATCGGCCCCAATCGTGAGCGCCGGGTGGAGGACGCCGGCCGCGCCGGACAGTAGAACGAAATCGTCCGGTGTGCTATGAACAATCTGGGTGAGTTGATCGACATTGCCCGAGCTATCCTTGATGCCAATGATGTTGGGATGCTCCGCGAGACGCGCGACTGTCTCGACTGCCATGTTCAGGTGGGTGAATGGCGGTACATTGTACAACAAGATCGGAATCGGCGACGCGTCGGCCACGGCAGTGTAGTGAGCTCGCAGCGCAGCGTCCGTCATCTGCGAGGTGTAGTAGAACGGTGTGACGACCATGGCAGCGTCGGCGCCCAGTTCGCCGGCTCGCCGCGTGAGCCGCATCGTCTCGTCGGTGAACAGCGCACCGGTGCCGGCGATCACTGTCTTGCCCGGCGCGGCGTGCTCGATCACCGTAGCGATGACCTGATCGCGCTCAGCCGGCGTGAGATGCACGAACTCGCCCGTCGATCCAAGTGGAATGTAGCCGGCCAGCCCTGTCTCGTTCCACTTCTGAACGTTAAACGCGAGCGCTTCGGTGTCGACCTCACCGTTTCGGAAAGGGGTAATGATTGGTGGCAAGATGCCAGAGAAACTCATTTGCAGACTACTCCTTGACTAGGTAAAGAATGCTTCTGATATCGTCCCGACTATCAACGATGGACAAAGTCACCCCGCGATTGTAGTCGAATCGCGGACAGTTGGCAAACAGGCTAGTCGCATAGTCGGGTAGTCGATTGGTCAATTGGTCTGTTAGTCAGATCGTCCGGTAACATTGACTAACAGACTCGATAAATCGCAAAGCCCGTTCGTAGTGGGGCACGGAGGCAAAGCCGGAGTGGCGTCCCGGCGCCCTGCGGTACCACGACGGCACTCCACTGCGTTCCGGACGGATGCGTGCATCCGCGCTCACTACGAACCTAGATTGCGATTTACCGAGTCTGCTTGACTATCCGACTACCCGACTAATTCGACTAATTGACCGCACATTCGTGCGGGCTTATAATTCAAACGCTATGCCAATTCACGTTCTCCCCGAAGATGTTGCCGCCAAGATCGCCGCCGGCGAGGTCGTCGAGCGGCCAGCGTCGGTGGCCAAAGAGTTGGTCGAAAACTCGCTGGATGCCGGCGCCACCGACATCAAAGTCGAGGTCCGCGATGGCGGCCAGCGCCTCATCCGCGTCATCGACAACGGACACGGCATCCCGCAAGACGAAGTCGAAATCGCCTTCGAGCGGCACGCTACGAGCAAGCTAGAGACCGCCGAGGATCTGGAGCGCATCCGCACGCTGGGCTTTCGAGGTGAAGCGCTGCCCAGCATCGCGGCTGTCTCACAGGTCACACTGCTGACGCGAGCTGACGGCGAAGACGTCGGCACGCTGCTGCGGCTCGAAGGCGGCAAGATCGTCGACCGGCAGCCACGCGGCGCGGCCGGCGGAACCGTAATCACCATGGAGAATCTGTTCTACAACACGCCCGCCCGCCGCAAATTCCTGCGCACCGCGCGCACCGAGAGCGGTCACATCCAGACCTACATCACGCGCGTCGCCATGGCCTTCCCCGACCGCCGCTTCACCCTCACCAACAATGGTCGCACCAACTTCCAGTCGACGGGGAGCGGCGAATTGCTTGACGTCCTCATCGAAATCTACGGCCTGGACACTGCGCAGCAACTTCTGCAGATAGACGAGCCAGCAGAGGAGCCAGGGAGCCAGGGAGCAGGGGAGCAGGGGAGCACGGGGGCAAGGGAGCACCCCAGCACCCATGCACCCCAGCACCCATGCACAGTTTCGGGATATGTAAGTCCGCCGGCGCTGCACCGCTCCAACCGAACCTATATCGACCTCTTTGTGAACGGGCGCTGGATTCAGGATCGGTCGCTGACCTACGCCGTGGGGGAGGCGTATCGCACGCTGCTGCCGAAGGGCCGGCACCCCATCGCCGTGATCCGCATCAGCATCGACCCGTCCGAGGTCGATGTGAACGTGCATCCGGCCAAGACCGAAGTTCGGTTCCGCGATGGGCGCAAGGTCTTCGCGGCTGTGCAGCGCGCCGTGCGCGCCACAGTGATCGACCAGGCGCCGGTGCCCCGCATCGAATCACCCACACATCACGCTGGATTCTCCGACTGGGAACAAACGCGCACGCCTCGGGACCATGTCGACAATCAGCTCGCCATGGGGTTGCAGCGCACGGCCGACGTGGAGCCGGCTGCCGGCACAGAGCGCGATTCCGCCGACAAGCTCCCACCGCTGCGTGTGGTCGGCCAGATTGCCCAAGCCTACATCATCGCCGAGGGCCCGAGCGGCATGTTTCTGATCGACCAACACGCCGCTCACGAACGGGTCCTCTACGAGCAGTTGATGAACGCAGCCCAGGGCGGTAATGAGTCACCTACTGCCAGCCAAGCGCTGCTGGACCCCCTCACCGTCGATCTGACAGGACCACAACTCGAAACGCTGGAGGCGTACTTGGACGGCCTCGGCGATATGGGCTTCGAGATTAAACCTTTCGGCGGTGAGACAGTGCTGATTCGCGCTGTGCCCGAGCTGCTAAAAGGCCGCAACCCGGCTCAGGCCATGATCAGTATCGTGGACGAATTAGCCACAGGCGGTTCTCTCGTCGACGAAGAGCGCGAGCAGCGCATCATCACCAGCGTGTGCAAGCAAGGCGCCGTGCGCGCCGGCCAGACCCTCTCCCATGCCGAGATGCAGGCTCTGATCCGCGATCTGGAGGCCAGCATTTCGCCGCGCACCTGCCCCCACGGCCGGCCCACCATGATCCACCTGAGCGCCGCCCAACTCGAACGCGAATTCGGCCGGCGGTAGAACGAAATACCATTTCGTTCTACATGTAGATCGATTTGGCTAATCGATCAGGCGAAACGCCATTTCGTTCTACATGTAGATCGATTTGGTTAATCGATCTGAACGAAATACCATTTCGTTCTACATGTAGATCGATTTGGTTAATCGATCTGAACGAAATACCATTTCGTTCA
>JAANWY010000147.1 GCA_018263655.1 Anaerolineales bacterium
AACTAACACCCATGCTCGGCAAGGTCTCCCGCTTTGTGCTCGGCAAGGTCTCCCGCTTTGTGCTCGGCAAGGTCTCCCGACCGCAGCCGGCGGGCGATGGGACATCGGTCGGGAGACCTCGTCCAGCGTACCTCCGTCCAGCGTATTGAGGGAGGCCTCGTCCAGCAACTAACACCCATGCTCGGCAAGGTCTCCCGCTTCTGTGCTCGGCAAGGTCTCCCGCTTTGTGCTCGGCAAGGTCTCCCGCTTTGTGCTTGGCAAGGTCTCCCGACCGCAGCCGGCGGGCGATGGGACAGCGGCGGCTACCGAATCGGTTTAACTTCCCACCACACGCGGATGCTGGCATCGCCGCCGGCCTCGAAATAGTCGACGCGCAACTCGTGCGTACCCACCTCGAGTGCGACATCCGCTTGGTGGGTCACAGGACCGGTCGCGTACCACTCATCGAGCACTAGCGCGTCGTCCACCCAAAGGCGAACCCCATCATCGTGCCGGGCGAAGAAGCGATACACGCCGTATTCGAAGAGGTTCCACCTATCCGACCATCGGATGGAGAAGTCGTCTGCGCCGACGTCATCGGGCCCATCGCCGCCCCAGTCGAAATCAATATTGACGTCATTCTGCACGAAGGCCGGCTGCCCCGAAAGCTGTCGGTTGGCGTAATAGGCGCCGCGCCAGTGCGAATACGCATCCAGGTTTTCCCACCAGACGTATACTTCGGCCTTCCCGCCGGCTTCGTAGTATTCCACGCGAATATCGTGATTGCCTCCGGATAGATAGACGTCAGCGCTGTAGCCTGCTTCGCCCGTTGAGGTCTGCCACTCGTCGATGACGAGGCGGTCGTCGACCCAGACTCGCACCCCGTCGTCCGCTTGGGCGTGGAAGCGGTGGGTGCCCGTGTCGAATGATACGGTCCGTGTCCAACGCGCGGAGAAGTTGTCGTCAGGTATTTGGGGTGCCGGGCCGTCATCCGCCCACTTGAACTTCACCGCTATGTCGTCTCGAACGACGGCGGGTGTTCCCGAAAGCGTTCGGTTATCGTAGTAGGCGCCGCGCCAGTTGGGGTAACGCCCGAGGTATTGCCACCGAAGCCTCAGGGTCGCGTTCCCGCCGGCATCGTAGTACTCCACGCGCATCTCCGTCGGCCCGCTGAGCACCTGTTTGAACTCGTAAGTCGTGGTCGAGGTGATCTTCCACTCGTCGAGCACCAGTT
Source organism: Anaerolineales bacterium (assembly GCA_018263655.1). Classification (GTDB taxonomy): domain Bacteria; phylum Chloroflexota; class Anaerolineae; order Epilineales; family JAANWY01; genus JAANWY01. The sequence continues at coordinate 1,214 of JAANWY010000147.1, forward strand.
GGTCATCGATAAATACGCGTACCCCATCGTCGACCTCGACGCTGAACCGGTAACCGCCGGTCAGAAAATCTACTTCTCGTGTCCAGCGGACCGAGAACCTGTCGATTGGCACGCCTGTTGCCGGCGCCCCGTCATGCCAATCGAAGTCAATCATGTTGTCATCGCGCAGCAGCACCGGATCGCCCTGGAGATTGGGGTTGGCGTAGTACTCGCCGCGCCAACGTCGGAAGGTGCGGGTGGGGCTCGCCGTCGGCACTGGCGTCGGGGTTGGCGGCGTGGTCGCTGTCGCCGTGGGGGGCGGGGGTGAGGTCGCCGTCGGGCTCGCTAGATACAGGCGCGTGACGGCGCGGTGTTGGCCGTCCAGACTCTCGGCAACGACGATGGCGCTATCGCCACGCCACGGTGCCGGCACCCTTAGCGTCGTGGCGAACGTGCCGTCTGCACTGACGGTACTTCGGACACCTGTGGGTTGGGCGTTCTCGACGCTCGTGCCCAGGCGAAGGGTGATCGTTTCGCCCGGCTGCCAGTTCTCGCCCCGAATCTCGACCGGACTTTCCGGCTCGGTGACCTCTGGTAAGACGTAGACCGAGGGGCCGTCGACGGCCGTCGCTGATGCGGTGGGGGTGCCGGCTGAAATGGGTGTCCTTGTTGGAGGCTGAACGGCTCCTGGCGTGCGGGTCAGGCGGTAAGCGTGCACCATGGCCGTGAGCGTGGCGCCCGGTGGCGGTGTTGGGAGGATGATGGTCAGGATGACGGTCGCTGTCGGTTGGGGCCTCGGCGAGCTCGGTATCGAAGCTGTCGGTGTAGGTTCCGTCCGGAAGGTGCCGCAGCCTACCGCCACGCCCAGGAGGGCGATGAGGCAAACGGTAGGGAGGATGGAGAATGGAAGATGCGGCATGGGGGATGGAGGGTGGAAGCTAGAGAACAGGTTATGGGGATGGGCGAGGTGTGTGTGCGTTTCCGGGTTTCGCTGTCGCTGTTCCATTTTTCCCTTGCCCTTTCCATTTTCCCCGTCTCGGTGAATCCAAATGGGTTCGGTCTGGATCGCCAGATCCGGCCGCCTGGGGGTCTGGCGATGCTCCCAGAACGAAATCTCAATCTATTGAGTCTAGCCGTTAAGGGGATTCCAGAATTTAAAACCTCCCAAAAACCTAAAGATTTCCAGGGGAAATAGGCCGTTTTTGGGAGGTTTATTTCCCTGGAAGTCCCTAATCAACCAGTTCAGAAACTTTGCGATGATGCGGTCGCCCAGAATCCAGCACAGGTGCAGCACGCGGCGATGGTGGAATGGACCGTAGGCGAGCTTGGCCAGTCGCGTCTTCAGCGTGAGGGTTGATGCGCTCCAGGCTGAGGCCCGCGGAGAGACCCGCCGGCCCGCCACCGACGATGATAATCTCGTAGCCGTCCATGGCGGCATAGCTTGATCGAGAATTCATGATGTTCGATGAGGGTATCACCTTCGTTAGTTCCTCGGCGCAAATCACTTACATTATACCAAAAATACCCGACGCGGTCATCTCCAGCGCAGCAATTCGAGATTTGGCAGTCAGCACACCTCGATACGCCTTCTTCGAGTAGCTACTCGGTATGCTGACTGTCCGAGAACCATGCTGAGTAGGCGTCAGCCGTATCGAAGTGTGGTTCTCGGACGGTCAGCACGTGGATTCGCGCCAAATCTCGAATTGCTGTCTCCAGCGGTTCGTCCTTGACGATTTTCCAATCATGTGGTATAGTAAAGTCAAGCATACACAACCGCTACAGCATCTTCGAGGAGAGAGATGTCGTTGAGAAGGCGAGGACCGAGTCACACACTGAAAAGACTGCTTCGTTGCAGTGTGGTCGGTGGCTGGGTGATGCTTCTTGCGCTTTTCTTCTCTTTCGCCCCGCTTCATGCTTCTTCACCTGAATATCAACTGGTGCGCCTCCGCTTCAAGCGCCGGTCCCAGCTTCAGGCCTGGGTTGATGGTGGCCTTGATGTATGGCATGTCGATGGTCACACAGCTCTGGTGTTGCTCCCCAAGACTCAGATCAGTGCCTTCCAGACTGAGCGCACCCAGCTTGAGTTCGTTCCACAGCCGGCGATGGCATCGTTCCCCGCTTGCTATCGCACCTACGCCGACATGGTCGACTTTTTCAGTGACCGGGCGACGGCGTACCCCCATCTTCTCCAATGGGTCGACGTAGGTGACTCCTGGGAGAAGGCGAACGGTCTGGCCGGCGGTGACTTGTACGTCGCCCGGCTGACCAGCCCCGAGGGCCCGGACAAGAAACCCAAGTTCTTTCTCATGGCGGAACTCCACGCCCGCGAGATCATCACCCCCGAGGTCGCCATGAACTTCGCCGATGACCTTTTGCGGAACTATGGGCAGGACCCTACGGTCACTTGGCTGCTTGACAACCGCGAAGTCTGGGTGATGCCTATGGCCAACCCAGACGGCCACGCCCGAGCTGTCCAGGCAGAGAATTGGCGCAAGAATGTGCGGCTCACCGGTTCCTGTGAACTTGGCGCTCCCCCTAACAGCCATGGCGTGGACTTGAACCGGAACTACGGATTTCAATGGGGGCTCGACACGGGTTCCAGTGCGGACCCCTGCAATCTGACGTACCGGGGTGAGGGGCCGTATTCTGAGCCCGAAATCCAGGCCATACGGGATCTGGTTCGTGAGCAAGATTTCGATATTCTTGTGTCGTTGCACTCATGGGGCGATGAAGTTCTCTATCCTTGGGCGCATACGTGGGACGCGGCCCCACATGTGAACAGCCTGGGCGCGATGGCGACCCGAATGGCCGCTGTGAGTGGCTATACTGCTAAGCAGACAGCCCAGATGGGCTACGTGAGCAGCGGTGGTGCGGCGGACTGGAGCTATGGGGAATTGGGAATCGCCTCCTTCACCCTAGAAGTAGGTGGTATAGAGGACGGATTCTTCTGGCCACCCTGTGAGAAACAGGATCAGCTTTATCAGGAGGTGCGGCCGGCGTTGATATACGCGGCTATGGTGGCCGATCGGCCGTACGAGGTGGCCGGCGGTCCCGAGGCGCATGAAATCTCTGTCGAGCCGGACGGACGCGAGATTAGGGTTCGGGCACAGGTCAGCGATCAGTGGTCCGGTGATGATCGGATCCTAACCGCCGAACTCTTCCTGGAGGAGCTGGGAGCGCCCGGCACCGGTATCAGGCTGTCGCCCGTGGATGGTAACTGCAACTCCGATACTGAGTGGTTCACGATGAACCTGGATGAAAGCGTTCTCCTGCCGTTTGCCGGCCGGCGTGTTCCTTTGCTTATCGTCGCCGAGGAAGTGACGGGCACGCGCGGTGTTCCGGCGGTGGCCTGGTTAGACCTGCGGAACTACGACGTGCCGGCATCCACCGTGGTGAGTTTCCGCCCGGTGGGCGCCCAGGAGCTGGCCTTCGCCATACAGAACGGGCGTGTATTTCAGGGCCCGGCGAGTGCCGGCAATGTCGTGATGACTGTCCGTGATCGTCAGGTCTACGTGGGAGAGGGTGTCACAGGAGAGCTTCTGTACACTCTCGAAGACGGCCGGGTCCGGGTCGGGGAGGCAGGCCCCGTCATCTATGCCGTCCGCGATCACCGTATCTATCAGGGCCCTCCCGAGTTCGGGGTTGTGCGCTACCGCATAGACTATGACCGGATATTGGGTCCAGGTCACTCTGGCGACAATATCGTCGCGTTCGCCAACATCAATCTGACCATCGAGGAAATGGAGCAGGCTTGTCTGCTCTTACCGGTGCTGATGGACAGGCTGTATTGACGTTCTGCCTCTCTGTGATAGAATTAGCTGACGATGGTCCGCCAGCTGGCCGGCTGGTGGAGGTAGCCCGAATCGTTAGCTATGATTATCTTGAATCTCTCCGACATAACCAAATACTACGGTGGACAGCTTGTGCTTGATGGTCTCTCCTGGTCGGTGAAAAAGGGAGAGAAGATCGGCCTGGTGGGGCCGAACGGCGCCGGCAAGTCCACCTTGTTTCGCCTCATTGCTGGCGTCGACGAGCCCGACGACGGCACCATCTACCGCTATCCTGGCCTCTCCATTGGTTATCTGGCCCAGACGCCGCGTCTGGACCCGGACAAAACGGTTTTGGCCGAGGCGCTTAGTGCGTCGGCCGAGGTGGCTGCCCTGGAGGCTGAACTGCATCGCCTCGAGGAACGCATGGGCGACGCGCGTGTCTATGCGGATCCCCGCAAGCTGCAGCGGACCATCGAGATGCACGAAGAGACAATGGAGGCCTTCGAGGCAGCCGGCGGCTTGAATTACCGGTCTCGCGTCGAGAGCACGCTGCGCGGTCTCGGGTTCTCGGAGGAAGATTTCGATGAACCTGTCCGCAGTCTTAGCGGTGGTGAGAAGAAGTTGGTCGGTCTGGCAAAGGTATTGGTGCAGCGGCCCGATCTGATGTTGCTGGATGAACCCGACAATCACCTGGACCTCGAAGGAAAGCGCTTCCTCGAAGAGCTCATTGCCGACTACCCCGGCACCGTCGTCATTATCTCCCACGACCGCTACCTCCTCGACGTAGTGGCCGAATCGATTGCTGATCTAGAGGATGGCGACATCACCGTTTGGCCAGGGAATTATTCCGAGTACGCTTATGCCAAGGAGATGGCGCTGGCGCAGCAGCAACACCGGTACGAAGCGCAGCAGAAGGAGATTCGCCGGCTGGAGCAGTCCATCGCGCGCCTGATGAGCCGGGGCTACGAGAAGTTCGTCCGGCGCGGGAAGAGCATGCAGAAGCGCCTGGAGAAGATGGAGAAGGAGGAGAAGCTAGACCTGGAGCCTCGGACCATGAGGCTGCGGTTGACGTCCGAGCGAGGTAGCGACAAGGTCCTGGAAGTCAACGAGCTCACCAAGGCTTTCGGTGATGATGTGCTGTTCGAGGATCTCGACATACTCATCTGGTCAGGGGAGCGGGTGGGATTGGTGGGGCCGAACGGTGCCGGCAAATCCGTACTGTTCCGCATTCTGCTCGGGAAGGAGAAGCCCACCTGGGGCGAGGTCAAGGTGGGGCCGAGTGTCACGACGGCCCAGTATGCTCAAGAGCACGAGACGCTACAGATGGACCGCGAGATCGTGGATGAGGTGCGCAGCGTGGAGCCGATGTATTTGGGGCAGGCTTACGGTTTTCTGGAGCGGTTTTTGTTCGACAAGAGGATGGCGCACAAGCCAGTGCGGGAGTTGAGCGGTGGGGAGAAGAGCCGGCTCCAGATGGCTAAGCTGATGCTGGAGGAGGCCAATTTCCTGCTGCTAGATGAGCCGACCAACAACTTGGACATCCCGTCCTGCGAGGTGCTGGAGGACACGCTGGAGGATTATGCCGGCACTGTTTTCGTCGTCTCCCACGACCGCTATTTCCTCGACCGCATTGTCGACCGCATTATCGAGTTAGAGGACGGGCGTGTCACGGAGTACCTGGGGAACTACACAGACTATGTCCGCGCGAAGAACGGGGGTGAGTGACCAGTGTACAGTGATCGTTTTTGACTATCAAGTTCGGTAAAACAACCTCGGGCAACCGCCCAGGTATACTCGAGGCCAGCATCCTGAGTAGCGCGAAACAGTGTTGAGCGCGTATCGAAGGGTGCGGGTTTGCAACGTCTTGTCGCGTGGACCGCACCCTTCGATACGGCCTCGACTCCGCCTCAGCCTACTCAGGATGCTCCGTGAATTATCCACCGAACGCTTACAGCCGGGGAAGATTGCCAGTTTTGATAGTCAAAATTGATTACAGCCGATTATGCTTAATTCGTTGACCAGCATCCTGAGTAAGCTGTAGCGAAGCGAAAGCTGTATCGAAGGGTGCGGGTTTGCCTCGAGGCGTTGCTTGAGCCGCACCCTTCGATACGATCTCCACTTCGTTTCGACCTACTCAGGATGCTAACCGACAATTAAGCATAATCGGTATTACAGTATACAGTGATCTGTTCACTGTTCACTGTACACTGGTCACTGGGCTAGCCCATGGCTACGGCCGTTGCCGGTTCCTCCTCTACATCTTCGGGTTCTATTCGGAATAGCTTGCCCTGCTCTGTGATGTGATCGATGAACAGAGTCCCCTCCAGATGATCGATCTCGTGTTGCAGCACCCGGGCCAGGTATCCTTCAGCCTTGATGCGGACCTTTCTACCACTGCGGTCCAGTCCCTTGACCGTGACGGCGGGGGGGCGTTCCACCAGGCCGTAGATATTGGGGATCGATAGACAACCTTCTTGACCTTCCTCGACGTCGCCTGACTGTCGGGCTATCTCCGGGTTTGCTAAAGCGTAGAGCCAGGTGCCGGCATCCGGATCCTCGAAGTCTTTCGGGACCTCGACGACGATCACGCGCAGGAGCACGTCCACCTGCGGCCCGGCCAGCCCCGCGCCGGCCGCGTCACGCATCGTCTCTACCATGTCGTCCATCAGTTGCTGGATGGCGGGTGTCACCCGGCGTATGCGTCTTGCCTTCTGACGCAGAACTGGGTTGCCTTCGTCAAGTGTTACAATTTTCCGAATAGCCATGCAAACTCTCTTCCAATCGTCTAATGTGCAGTGAACGTAACTACCAGGCTGTCGCCCTGGTGGTTGAGGAATGCGGGAAAATGGGGTTGGTGGGCGGCCCGCCGCCCACCACACCCCATCTTTTCCGGTCTCTTCTTGTGTAGGCACGAAGTGCCTGAGTAGTCACCAGCGATCAAAGTCAAGGTAACTTGCTGTGCGGATACTGTCAAAGATTTCGAACCGAG
>JAANWY010000148.1 GCA_018263655.1 Anaerolineales bacterium
TGAGATACTCGTCACGCGGCTCGTGGACCACATGGCCGAGCTAATCGAGGACATTCGGGTGCGGTATCCCGCCGGCGTGAAACCGCCCGTTGACTAGGACGAGCTCACAGAGGATCGTATCATGAAATTAAAAGACAAGGTTGCCATTATCACTGGCTCGACCAAGGGCATCGGCGAGGCCTGTGCCAAGGAGTTCGCCAAGGAAGGCGCCAGGGTCGTCGTAACCGGCCGCACAGTCCCCCTGGGCGAGGAAGTGGCTGAGGAGATCAACGCCTCGGGCGGCGAAGCGATTTTCGTTCAAGGCGACGTCAGCCGGCGCGCGGACGTCGACAACCTTGTCGATGCCACCGTCGATCATTTTGGCGGCCTCGACATCGTGGTCAACAACGCCGGCGTCAACCACAGCGCCAACTTCTTCGAAATCACCGACGACGACTGGGACTGGGTCATGGGCGTCGATCTCAAAGGCGCCTTCATGCTCAGCCAGTCGGCGGCACGCGTGATGGTCGAACAGGGACGCGGCGGCGCCATCGTCAACGTCTCGTCCGTGATGGCCGTCCTGGCGCTGGCCGATCAGGTTCCGTACTGCGCGGCCAAGGGCGGCGTCAATCAACTCACCAAGGCCATGGCGCTGGCCTTGATCGAGCACGGGATTCGGGTCAACTGCTGTGCCCCGGGGCCGGTGATGACGGAGCTGATGGAGCGAGTGGTCCATAACAAAGAGAAGCACGACAAGCTCATGGAACGCCTACCCATCGGCCATATCGCGTCCTGCGAGGAGATTGCGCGGGTGTGCGTCTTTCTGGCTAGCGACGACTCGAGCTACTTCATCGGCCAAACCATCTACCCAGATGGCGGCCGGATGATACAGTCGTTCCCTCGACAAATGGAGAAATAGGCGACCGCACAGGCATGAAGTGCGTGTCACGCCTAGCGCGTGACCTGGCTACACAGCAGCGCCCGATGAATCGGGCTTCTGACCCCTTTCAGGGCGGGGGAAACCTCATTCATGGGGTGCCGCTGTGTAGCCCGACGACTTCATCGTCGGGCGGGCGGCTGTGAAGCATGGGTAAGGTCGAGTAGTGACTGAGAGAGGACAGGATGAATCCACCTAAAGTTGGCCTGATCACGTTCGGAGACGACCGGACGCACGAGTGGGAGAACTACTTTCGTGGTCTCACCGTCCCCCGACATCAAAAGGCCATCGAGTATTTCCGGCGTTTGCCAATCGAATTGCATGCCCTGGATGAGGTTGCGCGACCGAAGGAGCAGATCGATCAGCAGGTTGACGAGCTGAAAGCCGCCGGCGTGGAATCGTTTATCGCGCACATTCCCTGCTGGACGTCGCCTAACCTGGTCGTGCGCGGCGTACAGCGTATGGACGTGCCGACGGTCTTGGTGTCAAACAAGGAGCCAGGCACGCACGGGAGCGTGGGGCTGTTTGGCGCTGCCGGCGCATTGGACCAGATCGGCAAGCCCCACCTGCGTATCCGCGAAGACTTCGATGGCCCGCACGCTGGCGACATCCAGAGACAGACGCTGCCCCTCTTCCGTGCCGCTTCAGCCGTCGCGCGCCTGCGGGGCAAAGTGTTCGGACTCTACGGCGGTCGATCCCTGGGCATTGACACCGGCACCTTCGATCCCATGCAGTGGCGACGTCAGTTCCAGGTGGATGTAGAACACATCGACCAGCTCGAGATCGTCCGGCGAGCAGATCTGGTGTCCGACGAGAAGGCGGAGCAGATGGTGAGCTGGCTGGCGGACAACGTTCACAGCATTGCTTACGACGATCAGGGCCTGACGCCGGCCAAGTTGGAACATCAGGTCCGCTGCTACCTGGCGACCAAAAAGATCAATGCAGAAAAAGGGCTGGACTTCGTCGGCGTCAAGTGTCACCCGGAACTGAGCGGGCACTATGTTCCCCAGTGCATCACGGCCGCCTTCATGCCTGGCCCCTACGACGCCGAGGGAGAGAAAGAGCCAACGATGATGGCCTGTGAGGCCGACGGCGACGCAGCTTTGACGATGGAGTTGCTGAAATCCGTCTCCGGCGGCAAATCGGTCCTCTTCATGGACGTGAGCTACATCGACGATGAGGCATTGACGTTCTACCTCCCCAACTGTGGTGCTATATCCACCTGGTACGCCAGCCGGTCCGATGATCCGGCCGCAAACCTGCGCAAAGTCGAAGTCCGGCCCGCCATGCGAGCCGGCGGCGGCGCGATTACCTACTTCACGTGCGCGCCAGGACCGCTCACCCTCGCCCGCCTCTACCGCAAGGCGGGCGAATACCAGATGGCCATCATGACGGGCGACGTCATCGATCTGCCACAGGGCAAATACGAACGCTTCGTCGAAGCCCGAGGCAAGCATCAACTTCCGACAGTGTTTGTGAAAGCCACAGTCGATCTGGAGACGTTCACGGGCGAGTTTGCCTCCAACCACATCCTGGGCGTGGCCGGCGCCTACGTCGACGAACTGGTGCACGTTTGCCGGCTGCTCGATATCCCCGCCGTGTTCATGAACCGCGGGGAGGAGTGAGCCATGACGCCGAGGGAACGCTTTGCGGCGGTCACGAACCATCAGGAGCCTGATCGGGTCCCGATCGATTGGGGCCGGCACGTCGGATCCATCCATCGCAACGCCTACATCAAGCTCAAGGAACATTTGGGGGACCCCGATCTCCAAAACGAGGACAAGATTCTGGACCGGATGGTACAGAACGTCTACCCCGACGGGAGGCTCTTGCGTAAGTTCGGGGTGGACTTCCGCTGGCTAGAACCGAACTGGGTGGACGTCGAAGAGGTAGAGGGCGAGGACGCCTACCGCGACATGTGGGGCATCACGTGGCGCTACATGCTGAACAGCTACAGCCTGACCGATTCTCCGCTCAGTGGCGCCACCATCGGGGAATTGGACACGTTTGCCTGGCCCGACCCCCACAATCCCGCGATGTTTGCCGGCCTGCGCGAGCGAGCCCAGCATCTCTACGAGAATACAGACTACGTCGTCGTGGCCGACAGCGTCAAGGGCGGCCTGCTGACCAAGGCGCTGCAGATTCGTGGCTACGAGGACTTCTTCATGGATCTGGCCATGGATTTGGAGTTCGCCGAAGCGCTGCTCGACAAGCTGCTGGCGCTCTACAAGGAAATGTGGACGGCCTACATGCAGGAAGTCGGTCCGTACGTGCAGATGGTGTACTTCACCGACGACATCGGCGCCCAGGACAACTTGCTGATCTCGCCCGATATGTTCCGCCAGCTCATCAAGCCCCGCCTCACCGAGATGGTCGAACATCTCAAGGGGCTGGGCGACGTCAAAGTGATGTACCACACCGACGGCACCGTGGCGCCGGTGATGGACGACATCGTCGAGATGGGTGTGGACATCCTGAATCCCGTTCAGACTTCTGCCATGGGCATGAACACGTACGTATTGAAGGAGAAATATGGCGACCGAATCTGCTTTCATGGCGCCATCGACGTGCAGCAGATGCTGCCTTCCTCCACGCCGGCAGAAGTCCGCTACGACGTGGCCAAGCGGATCTACGATCTGGGCCGCGGAGGCGGCTTTATCCTGTCGACGTGCCACGACGTGGGCGAGGATGTGCCGCCGGAAAACGTGGTAGCCATGTTCGAGGCGGTCCAGGAGTACGGTCAGTATCCGCTGCAACTAGACGATGTGCTGAAAGAAGAGGACCTGAATCCAGCGGTAGCAGAAACGCCAGCGGAGCCGGCGCCTTCGGAAAAACGACCACGACCACGACGCACGTGAGCGAGGAGCGACAAGAGAACCACCATTTCGTTCGGGATGACATATGAGCGGAGACAAAAACATGGCAGAATCAGACAAATCGGTTTCAGAAAATGAAGCTGGTAGCGGCACTGAGCCTGAACCTGAGATCACTTTACAGGACAAGGGCGATATCGGCAACATCTTGTCCTCGACAGAGGGTCGGCAACAGAGTTTGGGCGGCTTTGACGACGAGTTCGTTGACATCGTCGACTACATCATCCGCATCACGCACCGCATCTGGGAAGAGAAGGCCATCGGGCTCATTTACCGCTACTACAAGCACAACACCGTGGTCCATACGTCCAGCGGGCCGATCTACGGGCGTGATCAAGTCATCACCAACACGGTGCAGGCCCTAGCCGCCCTTCCCGATCGCCGGCTCTACGGTGATGACGTGGTCTGGGCGGGAAACGACGAAGACGGGTTCTACACCTCACACCGCCTGACCCACGTCGGCCACAATACAGGCCACAGCGCCTACGGTCCGCCCACTGGTCGCAAGGTGGTTTACCAGGCTATCGCTGACTGCGTTGTCAAGGAGAACCGAATTGTGGAGGAGTGGCTAGTCAGAGATGAGGTCAGCCTGATCCGGCAGCTCGGCTTCGATGAACGCGAAATAGCTGAGCGCGTGGCTGCACGCGTGGCTGCACGCGAGGCAGAGATGGGGATTGACAACCATCTGTCAGGCGAGGTGGAGCGCGTCGTGGGCCAAACGACACCCAAGGAGATGCCGGCCCAGACGACGGAAGGCTTCGATGTCGAGTATTTCGTCAAGCGTAGCTTCCACGAGATCTGGAACTGGCGGTTGCTCAACAGGGTCGACGCATACTACGCTGAGAACTATCAAGCGCACATCGCTTCGGATCGCGAGATCTATGGCTTGGGCGATTTCAAGACCTTCGTGCTGTCTATGCTGTCCGCTTTCCCGGATGCCGCAATCCACGTCGATCATTTCTGCGCGCTGGGCAACGAAGACGCCGGCTTTCGCACAGCCACCCGCTGGACCTTGATGGGCACGCACCGCGGTCCCGGCATCTACGGCGAACCGACGGGCAGACGAATTCGCGTGATGGGCATGAGCCACCACTTGGTTCAAAACGGCAAGTTCGTCCAGGAGTGGACGTTGTTCGATGAATTCGCCCTGCTGAAGCAGCTCTACGCGCCGGCCGGCGAGAGCAGCGCTACAGAAGTTGAAGCGAACGATACCGATCCTGCCCGGGGTTCCGGTGTGGGGACTCGGCTCGGATAGCCGTTATCCGGGTCTGGTGTACATTGTCTTTCCTGGGAATGTAGGTGGCGTCGATGCGTTGACCAAAGTTGCGATGACTTTGAAATCCGAGGGAGAGAGTTGACGATAGACTGTGAATGATTGACAGGGGGCGGAGAGCGTGATACAATTCCGATAGTTGCCCGCTCAGTTTGCATTGAGGAATCTGCAGGAAAATGGTGACTACTCAGGCACTTCGTGCTTAACAAGAATAGACCTCAACTACGAGGGCAGTAGCCGGGCAATAGCCTGAGTAGTTACGGAAGATGATCATCTTACGGAAAAGGAGTGTACTCCGATGGAGGAACTAGTCACTGGAGAACAGGCTGCACCAGCTCTGCCAAGGTTAGGCTCGCCGGCACCGAGTTTCGAGGCAGAAACGACTCAGGGCACCCTTCGCCTGGAAGATTACCGGGGAAGCTGGCTGATTCTCTTCTCTCACCCGGCCGACTTCACTCCGGTCTGCACGACGGAATTTGTTGGCTTTGCCGAAATAGCGTCTCAACTGAGGGAGCGCAACGTCGAGCTGCTCGGCTTGAGCGTCGACAGCACCTACTCACACATCGCATGGGTGCGCAACATCGAGGAGAAGTTCGGCATCGAAGTTCCATTCCCCGTCATCGCCGACTTGAACAAGGACGTAGCCACCAAATACGGCATGATCATGCCAGGCGAGAGTACAACCGAAACCAGCCGATGCGTGTTCGTGATTGATCCGGAGGGGGTCGTGCGGGCCATGGTCTACTATCCGCTCACCACTGGCCGCAACATGGACGAGTTCCTGCGCCTGATCGACGCGCTGCAGACCACGGACGAGCACGGCGTGGCTACGCCGGCCAACTGGCGCCCGGGCGAGAAGGTTATCGTCCCGCCGCCCAAGACAGCCGAAGATGCCGAGGAACGGGTAAAAGCCGGCTACGAGTGTAAAGATTGGTACTTCTGCTTGAAAGATCTCTAGGGGAGGGTTCACCGTAGAAGAGTCCGGAAAAAGGGGGTCGGTGGGGGGCGGCCGCCCCCCACCGACCCCCTTTTTCCGGACTCTTCCTGTTGTAGGTACGAAGTGCCCGAGTAGTCACGCCTATCTTGAATTGTCTGATGTTGATCTGATAGGCTTTCTCATGTATACTCTCATTTGGAGGAGTTAGGAGAAGGGAGGCAATGAAATGCCCGTAATCGCTGTTGTGGGAGCTCAGTGGGGCGACGAAGGCAAGGGGCGGACCGTCGACTATATCGCCCAGGAGGCGGACATGGTAATCCGCTTTCAGGGTGGAGACAACGCCGGCCACACCGTGGTCAACGATCTCGGCGAATTCCGAATGCATCTCGTACCTTCCGGAATCTTCAGCCCGCAGGCGACCTGTCTGCTGGGTCCGGGGACTGTGGTCAACTTTGACACGCTGTTGGAAGAGCTCAAGATGTTGGAAGAAGCCGGCGTGGATACGAGCAACATGGTGGTGGACAAGCGCGCTCACGTGATCTTGCCCTTCCATCGCCAGCTCGACGGCGCCGAAGAGGCGGCCCGGAAGGGCGAATGGGAAGTCGGAACGACCAAACGCGGTATCGGGCCTACCTATTCCGACAAATCAGCGCGCCACGGGATCCGGACCGGCGAGCTCCTGCGTCCGGATCGCCTGCGAGAACGGCTGGAGATGCTTGTGCCGCGCAAGAATCGCGCGCTGACCTACTTCGGGTTGCAGGAAACCAGCGTGAATGAATTGATGTCTCTCTGCGAAGGATGGCGAGAGAAGCTAGGACACCGCATCGTGGACAGCGTGCCGTTGGTACGCGACGCCGTTCGTGACGATAAGGAGGTGGTGCTGGAGGGCCAACTGGGCGCGATGCGCGACCTGGATTGGGGTATCTACCCCTTCACCACGTCCTCGTCACCGACGGCCGGCGGGGCCTGCGTGGGCGCCGGCATCCCACCGCGAGCGTTAAACGAAGTGTTGGGTGTCGTCAAAGCGTTCTCGACATCGGTTGGCGGCGGGCCATTTCCCGCCGAGCTGCATGGTGAATTAGCTGAGAAGCTGCGCACGGCCGGCCCGGAGGTCGGGCACGAATTCGGGGCGACGACGGGACGTCCTCGCCGCTGCGGCTGGTTCGACGGCGTGGCGGTGGGCTACTCGAGCTGGCTCAACGGCTTCACCGGCATTTCGGTGACCAAGCTGGACGTGCTGGACAATTTCGAAGAGCTGAAAATCTGTGCCGTCTATCGGCTGGACGGTGAGGTCATCGACTACGTGCCGGATACGGCGACACAAGAGGAGGTCGAGCCCATCTACGAGACCTTCGAAGGTTGGATGAGCGACACGACTGGCATTCGCGACTGGGACGATCTGCCTGGCAACGCGCAGAAGTACCTGCGCCGCATTGAGGCACTGGCCGGCGCTCCGATCCGCTTCGTCTCAGTTGGGCCAGAGCGAGACCAGATTATGGGGATTCCAGAATTTAAAACCTCCCAAGAACCCAGGGATTCCTGAGGGAAATAGGCCATTTTTGAGAGGTTTATTTCCCTGGAAGCCCCTATTGTCGTGGAGTGAAACAGACAGAATCACCGGAACGTTGATTCTGTAGCTCGGTCTGTAAGCGAAGCGGCGACCGGCCAGAGCCTTAACTAAATGACATTGAGTTCTCAGGAGAGAGGCGAATGGAAATCCTAGGCGTTGACGTCGGAGGATCGGGCATCAAGGGGGCACCCGTCGACACGGAGACGGGCGAGTTATTGGCCAAGCGCCATCGAATCAAAACCCCAAAGCCGGCAACGCCCGATGCGGTCGCCGAGACCGTGGCAAAGCTCGCTGAGCATTTTGAGTGGTCGGGCGTCATCGGTTGCGGCTTTCCCGCCGCTATTCAGAACGGGATCGCTCGCACAGCGTCGAATATCGACGATCGCTGGATCGGGACCAACGCGGCAGCGCTGTTCGCAGACGCAACTGGCTGTCGAGTGCGTGTGATCAACGATGCCGATGCTGCCGGCCTGGCGGAGATGCAATTCGGCGCCGGCCAGGGTCATCAAGGAGTTGTTCTGCTGGTGACGATTGGCACCGGACTGGGTACAGCTTTGTTTACCGAAGGAAAACTGGTGCCCAATGTAGAACTCGGGCACATCGTCCTAAAAGGGAAGGATGCAGAGCGTTACGCCTCGGACGCTGCACGCAAGAAGAAAGATCTGTCGTGGAAGAAGTGGGGCAAGCGCTTCAACAGATATCTGCGTCGTCTGGAGGATCTCATCTGGCCCGATCTCTTCATCCTCGGCGGCGGAGCGAGTAAGCGCAAGAAGTACAAGAAATACGCGCACCGCATCAAGGTCGAGGCTAATGTGACCCCAGCCGAGTTCCGGAACGAAGCCGGCATCGTCGGTGCGGCGCTTTCCGCCAAGCCAACTTAGGGTTTGTCAGGTGACCGGCACTTCGAGTATTGCTCTATGCGACGCGAAATCCCCGAGAAAAGTGCCGGTCACCTTTCCATGACAAGTTGTTAATGCACTCAGCTACATCGGTTGCTTGTGGCCAACCTCGGGTAACTGGCGTGGTGCCCTGAGAGAGACCAATGCCCAAGAAGAAGAAAAAGAAGAAGAAATCCGACAAGAAGTCCAAGAAGGTTACCGAGACCATTGATCTAGACGACTCGAGCCTTTACTTCAACCGCGAGTTGAGCTGGCTTCAGTTCAACTGGCGTGTTCTAGAAGAGGCGCTCGATGAGGGCCGGCACCCCTTGCTGGAGCGGGTCAAGTTCCTCTCTATCTTCGCCAGCAACCTCGACGAGTTCTTCATGATCCGCGTCTCTGGTCTGCGCCGGCAGTTGCAGGCGGGGGCGCTCAAGAGGCCGCCCGATGGTATGACGCCGGCTGAACAGTTGGCCGCCATCCGTCGGCAATTGATGCCGGCGCTGGATCAGCAAGTTGCCTGTTGGCACAAAGACCTGCTGCCGAAATTGTGCGCGCATGACATCAATGTGCTCCGCTACGATGAACTGAAAAAGAAGCAGCGGAAACTGTTGCGCAGTTACTTTGAGCGGGAAATCTACCCCGCTCTCACGCCGTTGGCCTTTGATCCTGGTCACCCCTTCCCCCACATTTCCAACCTGAGCATGAACCTGGCCGTCGTGATCAACGATCCATCGCAAGGCGAACGGTTTGCGCGTCTGAAGGTTCCAGCTTTGTTCCCGCGCCTGCTGCGCATCCCCAGCGAGGAGAGGGCCGAGAGCTATGAGCACCTGGGCCTCACAGAGGTTATGTCCAACAACTTCGTCTGGCTAGAGGAAGTCGTTGGGGCTAACTTAGACATGTTGTTTCCAGGTCTCAAAGCCCTGGCCGCTTATCCGTTCCGCGTCACCCGCGATGCCGATCAGGAGATCGAGGAAGACGAAGCCGCAGACCTGCTGGCTACGATCGAAGAGAGCGTGCGGATGCGCCACTTCGGTTCAGTCGTTCGGCTGGAGGTAGATAACGCTATGCCGGCTCGGATTCGCGACATCCTGGTCAGGAACTTGCGGCTGGCGCCCTATCAGGTTTACACGTCCAAGGGTCCCATCGGTATGGCCGACCTGATGGAGCTCACAGGCGTCGACCGGCCTGATCTCAAGGATCCACCCTTCATGCCGGCCGTACCTAATGCCCTGAGTACCGAAGAGAACATCTTCTCCGTCATCCGGCGCCACAACATCTTGCTCTACCACCCATACGATAGCTTCGCGCCGGTCGTTGATTTCGTTCGCGAGGCCGCCACGGACCCCCGCGTCTTGGCGATCAAGCAGACACTCTACCGAGTGGGGCCGAATTCGCCGGTGGTGGCCGCGCTGATGGAAGCCCGGGAGAATGGCAAGCAAGTGGCCGTTCTGGTCGAGCTTAAGGCGCGGTTTGACGAAGAGAACAACATTGTGTGGGCCCGGTCACTGGAAGAGGCGGGCGTACACGTCGTCTACGGCTTGGTAGGCCTGAAGACGCACACCAAGCTTCTGCAGGTTGTGCGGCGAGAGGGGGACGGCATCCGGCAGTACGTTCACATGAGCACGGGCAACTACAATGATGTTACAGCCCGCATCTACACGGACATCGGTTACTTCACCTGTGATCCCGAGCTCGGCGCCGACGTGTCAGATCTGTTCAATGCTCTCACCGGGTACTCGCACCAAGAGAAGTACCGCAAGCTCTTGGTGGCGCCGGGCCTAATGCGGGAAGAGCTCCTGGAGCGGATCGAACGTGAAATAGAAGAGCACAAAGACGGCGGTGACGGACACTTGGTCTTCAAAATGAACTCTCTCGTCGATAAGGGATGTATTCAAGCCCTGTATCGGGCATCGCAGGCCGGCGTCAAGGTGGATCTACAGGTGCGCGGCATCTGTTGCCTGCGGCCGAGCGTACCCGGCGTCAGTGAGAACATCACCGTGACCTCCATCGTGGGGCGCTTCTTGGAACACCCACGCATCTACTACTTCCACAACGGCGGCGAAGAAGAGATGTTGTTGGGCAGCGCTGATCTGATGCCACGCAACCTCAACCGGCGCGTAGAGCAGATATTCCCGGTAGAAGATCCGCACTTCCGCAAGGTGCTGTATCGGGATATCCTCAAGACCCACTTGAAGGACAATCAACAGGCCCGCCGGCTGCTGCCCGATGGCAGCTACGAGCACGTGCACCCAGGACCCAAGGACCCGGCGCTGAATTCGCAGTTGTGGATGATTCAGCATCGCGGGGTGTGGAATAATGGCGAGTGAAGGGGAACCGATTGGCTAGAGGGCTAGCACCTTTGGCGGAATCAACCAGACGAGTTCGCCGCGCAGCGAAGGGCCACCGTACAAGTCCACCCGCGCTAAGCTCGCCTTCTTGCAGACGATTTCGCCACCGCCGATGAGATCGCTGAGCGTCTCGCTGAAGTCAGGCTCGTGCCCCACCAGCATCAACCTAGCATCATCGAGGTGATCCTCCAAGATTTCGGCTAAATCGCTCACGTCGAAGCCGGGTGCCAGCCGTGCGTCCTCGACCAGATCATCCAACATGCCCAGGTGTTCGGCCACGATCTGGGCCGTCTGGAAAGCGCGGGTGAGCGGGCTGGTGATGATCGCGTCCAGCTTGAGGTTCAGCTCACCAATGGTCTCCGCCTCGCGCCCCATGCGGACCTTGCCCTTGTAGGTGAGCGGCCGCTCGAAGTCCGCGCCATGCCACGCGCTGCGGTCAGCCAACCCGTGGCGCAGGAAATAGAGTCGCATGCTACTTCTTCTTTTTCTTTTTGCTTTTTTTCTTCTTCCCAGGTTCCGCTGGTTGGTAGTCCATCTCCTGGCTCAAGGTATCAACGAGGGTACGCAGCGCCTTGACGCGGGCGAACTGCTTACTATTGCCCTCCACGACCGTCCACGGCGCGGAGATGGTGCTCGTTTTAAGCAGCATATCCTCGACCGCTTCTTGATAAACGCCCCATTTGTCGCGGTTGCGCCAATCTTCTTCGGTTAGTTTCCACTGTTTGTGCGGTGTGTTGTACCGCCGGTGGAAGCGACGCAACTGCTCTTCCTTGCTGATCTGAATCCAGAACTTGACCACAATGTGGCCAAAATCAACCAGTTGGCGTTCGAACTCGTTGATTTCACGGTAGGCGCGCTTCCACTCGGATTCGGTACAGAACCCCTCGATGCGCTCGACCATAACGCGACCATACCAGCTTCGGTCGAAGATAAGGATTTGCTTTTCCTCTGGAGGCTTGAGCCGGCGCCAGAAGCGCCACAAATAGTGGTGCGTGGCATCCTCGCCTTTGGGCGCGGCGATGGAAAACACTTCGTAGCCTCGGGGGTCGAGCCGTTCGGTGACCCGCTTGATATTACCGCCCTTGCCGCCGGCATCCCAACCTTCGTACACGACTACCAACAATCGTTGTTGCTCGTAGAGCTGAAACGCTAGCTCCCGTAGTTGCAACTGATAGCGGATCAGACTCTTGCGGTACTCCTTTTTCGTCAGGTCCTGGCTGAGGTCTAGTGTATCCAGCATCGTCAATTCCCTCCCAGCTTGAGTGCGTCGCGTCTACGCCGGCTCTGGTACTGGCACCGAGTCGGGCCAATATGCCGGCTCCGGCTCCACATCCTCTGGCAGCGGCAGACCGCGCCGTTGAAGAGCATCTTCCAAGCGATGGATGATGGTGCGAAAGATCCTGACGCGGACCCAGCGCTTGTTGGTTGCCTCGACAATGGTCCACGGCCCCCACTCGGTCTCAGTGCGTTCCAACATCTCCTCGACGGCAAGCAGATACTCTTTGTACTTGCGATGGTGCTCCCAGTCCTCTGGTTGGACGTGCCAGGCCGTGAGCGGGTCTTTTTCTAGCTTCTTGAAGCGCTTCTTCTGTTCCTTCTTGGAGATGTGGAGCCAGAACTTGATCACCACGTAGCCATCATCGTGAATCGTGCGCTCGAAATTGACAATGTCGCGGTAAGCTCTGCGCCACTCTTTCTTGGGTGTTAGCTCCTCCACGCGCTCCACAAGCACGCGACCATACCAGCTCCGGTCGAAAATGGCCATTTCGCCGTAGTTGGGCAGCTTGAGCCAGAAGCGCCACAGCCACGGCATGTGCGTTTCGAACGTGCGTGGTGCCTGGATTGGGTAGAGTTTGAAGCCACGGGGCTCCAGCCGGCGGGTCAGGTAGTTGATGGATGTCCCCTTGCCGGCCGCATCCCACCCCTCGAACACGATTGCGCTGGGAATATTGCCTTCCCAACATGCCTTCTGGAGAGCGTACAGCCGGTCGCGCAGATCGGGCATTATCTTTTTGTACTTCTTTTTCTTAAGCTTCTTGCTCAGGTCGACTTTTTCGAGCATCTTCCTGCTCCTCTCCGTAAACTGAAGCGAAACCAGGTTCTTGGGGAGTTGGATCAACACTCATTGAATGACGACGGGTAAC
>JAANWY010000149.1 GCA_018263655.1 Anaerolineales bacterium
CCTGGCGCTGGTCGGGCGAGGCAGCCGAGGAGTACAGCGCCATCGTGGATGAGATCGGCACGCTTCCGCTGGGCGATCCCAAGATCGACGAGCTGTTTGTCGAGGCGACAGCCATTTGGTTCGACGAACTGCCCGCCATCCCCATCACTCAGGCTAAGAAGATCATCCCCTTCGACACCACCTACTGGACCGGATGGCCCACGTTCGAGGACGACTACATCCATCCGCCCACCTGGTGGCAGCACACCCACGCGATCATCCACAACCTGGAACCCGCACAATAGCCAGGTTGTCGTGATCTGACCTGACCGCTGGCGGCTCTGGCACTTAGCACAGAGCCGCCAGCACATTAGTTGATTTGGAGGTAAGCGTTCAGCCACCCTTGCGAAGGTTGAGAGTAGCCGTGGCAAGAGGCCGATTTTCGACTGGTGAGAGGTCTTTCAACCCGAATGCGATTGGCAAACCTTCGCAAGGGTTCTCCGCCCGAGTAGTTACGTTTAAGTCGCTATTCAGTTTCTTCGATAGATAAATCTCGAGTAAGCGTTCACAGGGTGTCATTACGAGGAGCGGGTTTTGCGACGAAGCAATCCAAGAGATTGCTTCGCAAAAATCGCTCGCAATGACAAATCCGGGAGGGGTTTAGGCCCATTCTGGCTACCCCCTGAACGGTTACAATTGGAGATCAGGTGATGTGGGCCGTTACTCACCATAAAGCATGAAAATGGCTCAGCGTAGGCTATCTGACGAGACGATACTTAGCTATGAGAGATCGGATATTAGAAATTGCTTCGATGAAACGATTGCTCATTCTGCCGTGTGCGGGTGACTGGCTACGTCGGCTATTTTCAGAAAAGAGGTTTCATTGATGAGCGCTGTGATGAGCCCGGTCGTCAGTGAGGCGACAAGTGTCGCCCAGGCTGACCCGTATCCTTACGGTTGGCGCTATGTAGAATATACCCTGCCTGATGGGAGACCGAAATGGAAGCGCGTGCCGCTCACTCTCGAAGACATTCTGCACCCGCAGGTCGAGGATTTCAGAATGCACAGCGATGAACATCAGCAAATCTGTATCTACCTCTATAATGTGCTGGTTGCAATCCTGGATCGCATCTCCCACTCTGTCGTCCTGCATGACGTGCGCGTGGCTTGGGACCACCCCACCATCAGGCCCCACGGGCCTGACATTGCCGTCATCTTCGACGTCCGCGAACGGCGCAACTGGAGCACCTTTGACGAGGCAGAGGAGGGGACCAGGCCGAGCTTGATTATCGAAGTCACGTCGCCAGGCACTCGCCAGGTTGATTTGGAGGACAAAGTTGATCATTATGCGCGGGTAGGTGCGCCGTATTACGCGATTGTGGACATTTACCAGGAGGGTGGGGAGACGAAGCGGCGCTTGTTGGGCTACGAGCTAACGCCGGCCGGCTACGCAAACCTGCCCCTGAATGATCGCGGCTGGTTGTGGTTAGACCCCGTGCGCTTGTGGTTGGGCATACGCGGTGATCGAGTAGCATGCTATGACGAGAAGGGTGACCTGATCGAAGATTACACTCGCGTGACGGCTGCGCGCGCCGAGGCCGAGGCGCGCGCCCACCACCTTGAAGCCGAATTACGCCGCCTGCGAGGTGAAGAGGATAATTGAGAACCGATGAAGCGGGGTCTACCGAGATTGGAGATCGGATGACCTGAGCTACTGCTCACCGTACCAAGGGAGTTTGCTATGCGTGGTCTAACACCTGGATACCTGATTCGACGCCTGGGCATGTTTGTGCTTACCGTCTGGCTGGGCGCTACCCTGATCTTCATCATCCCCCGCCTGGCGCCGAGCGATCCAGTGGCAGCCATGGTCAGCCGCTTGCTGGCCCAATCCGGCTCTGTGGAAGGCAGTGCTGAGATGATCGAGGCGTGGCGAGCCCGCTTCGGCCTGGACGCGCCCCCCCTCATCCAGTACTTGCGTTACATGCGCAACATGCTAACCTTCAACCTGGGTTACTCGTTGACTTCGTTTCCCAGCGAGGTAGAAGACATGGTGGTGCGGGCTCTACCCTGGACGCTGGGGGTGCTCAGCATCGCTACGGTCGTGTCTTTTGTCCTGGGCAACACCGTTGGCGCCCTGCTGGCCTGGCGACGCACGCCGGGCCTCGTCAGAACCCTGCTGCCTTTGAGCTTCACGTTTACGGCCATCCCGTTCTTCATGTTGGGCATCTTGCTTATATACATCTTTGCCTTCGGCCTGGACTGGTTCCCCGTGTCGGGCGCCTACGGCCGGGCTTTGACCCATAACTGGAACTGGGAGTTTGTCAAGAGCGTGATCCATCACGGTACCTTACCCGCTTTGTCAATCGTTGTTACCTCCATGGGCTTCTGGGGCTTGGGCATGCGGGGCATGATGATCACCACCGACGGCGAGGATTACATGATCCTGGCCCAGGCCAAGGGCCTGCACCCGCGCCGAATCTTCTGGCTGTACGGGGTGCGCAACGCCCTCCTGCCCCAGTTCACGGCCCTGGCCCTGAATCTGGGTCTCATCGCGGGTGGCTCTGTCCTGGTCGAGTATATTTTCGCCTACCCGGGCATGGGCTACTTGCTCTACCAGGGTATTGTCAATACCGATTACACGCTTATCCAGGGCATTGTGTTCATCATGATCATGGGAACAGCCCTAGGTGTGTTAATGATTGACCTGTTGTACCCCTTTATCGATCCCCGGATTACGTACGAAACGAGGTAGTGTATGGCAACTACAACGGTTGAGAGCACTGTTGCCCCCAGACCGCGTCTGAGCCGCTGGGAGTCCCCCTGGCTCAACCCCAAACTGCTGAGCGGCCTCGCCATGGTGCTGGCCGTCGGGTTGATGGGCATCGTTGGTTCTCAGTTTTGGGATGCGACGTTGGCCCGGGTGGCTTCCGCCCCGCTGAACCTGCCACCGCCGTGGGGGCCGGGCGTCGAGGTGACCGTCGAGGAAGGAGCGCAGGAAACGGCCGGCGGCGCCAAAGACGCCGGCGCGCTCACGGGCACCAACCCCCTCAAACAAGAGTCCCAGGAATCAACCACCGGTCAGACTGGTAGAGACGCACGCGGCTTCGGCGTGCCCAGTTGGGAACACCCGCTGGGCACCGAGAGCAACGGCCGCGATATGCTGGCCGTGTTGCTGGTCGGGGCGCCTCGATCTTTGCGCGTCGGCCTGATCGCCGCCGGCATCGGCATGGGGGTCGGCATTCTGCTGGGCTTCACGGCCGGCTTCCTGGGCGGGTGGGTTGACACCGTGATCCGCACAATCGCTGATTCCGTCGTAACGATCCCATCCCTGGCCGTACTAATCGTGATCTCCGCCTTCGTGCGCCAAATCAGTGTCGAAAACATGGGCCTGTTGTTGGCTCTCTTCGCCTGGCCGCAACCGACGCGACTGATCCGTTCCCAGGTACTCAGTATGCGGGAGCAGGGCTACGTGAAGATGGCGCACCTGTCGGGTGTCCCGACCTTCGACATCATGTTCAAAGAGATGATGCCCAACCTGTTACCTTACTTGGCTGCCAGCCTGACCGGCAACGTGTCCGGCGCGATCCTGGCCGCCACCGGTTTGGAAGTGTTGGGGCTCGGTCCCACCCGGATCCCCACCCTGGGCATGACTATTTTCTACGCCATTCGGGCCGCGGCCATCCTGCGCGGCATGTGGTGGTGGTGGGGGATTCCCATTGCGGCCCTTATCGTCATCTTCACCGGCCTCTTCCTGATGACGGTTGGTCTGGACGAAATTGCTAACCCCCGTTTGAGAGGAATCCAAGCGTAATGACATTAACCTGGGATATGCAAGACGCCAAGAGCACCGACGATCGAGATGTCGTACTCGAGGTCAAGGACCTGCGCGTTCACTACGCCACCCCGCTGGGCGACGTCATCGCCTGCAACGGGATCAGCTTCAAAGTCTACGAGGGCGAAACCGTCGGGCTGGTTGGCGAATCGGGCTGTGGCAAGACGACGACGGCCATGGGCGTCCTGCGCCTGGTGCAGCCGCCAGGCCGCATCGTAGAGGGAGAGGTGCTGCTCGACGGCGTCGATGTGTTGTCTCTGAACGAAGAAGAGCTGCGCCGCGTACGCTGGAATCAGATATCGCTGATCCCGCAGGGGGCCATGAACTCGCTCAACCCCGTGATGCGCGTCAAGGACCAGATCGGGGACGCCATTCAGACCCACGAAAGCAGAGCGCGGGAGGCAGTGAAAGAACGTATTCTGGAACTGCTGAACTTGGTGGGCCTGCCGGCCCGCGTCTACAACATGTACCCCCATGAGTTGAGCGGCGGCATGAAGCAGCGGGTCTGCATCGCCATGGCCATTGCCCTCAACCCCTCCCTCGTCATCGCTGACGAGTTCACGAGCGCGCTGGATGTGATTGTGCAGCGGGTTGTCGCCCAGACCATGCTCGACGTGAAGGATCGCCTCGGGATGTCCATGATCTTGATCGGACACGACATGGGCCTGCAGGCCCAGTTGGTGGACCGCATCGCCGTGATGTACGCCGGCAACATCGTGGAAATCGCCCCGGTGGAGGACATTTTCGAGGAGTCGTTGCACCCCTACACTCAACTGCTCATTGAGTCTATTCCCTCGATCAAGGAGCGCAAGCCCCTCAAAGTCACTGAGGGCTTAACTCACGACCTGCGCAATCCACCGCCTGGCTGTATCTTCCAATTTCGCTGTCCCTACGTCATGGAACACTGCCGCGAAGTGGAGCCCCCACTGCGAGAGCTGAAGCCACTCCATGAGGTGGCCTGTCATCTGTTCGAAGAACAAGATGGTAAGATAGTCGATATTTCAGATGAGAGTGTAGTATGATGTCTGAGCCCCTTCTCGAAATCCGTAATACCACCAAGATTTTTGGTGGAGGTTTTCTTCAGTCCAGTCCGCAGACGATCGCTGTTCAGGATTTCGACCTGACGATAGCCAAAGAGCCGGCGACGATCACGACGATTGCCGGCGAGAGTGGCAGCGGCAAGACCACGCTCGCCAACCTGATTCTGGGCTTCATCAGCCTGACCTCCGGGCAAATCCTCTACAAGGGACACGACATCGCGACCATGGACGAGCGGCAGAAACACGAGTACCGGCGCGAGGTGCAGGCTGTGTTTCAGGATCCCTATGCGGTCTACAACCCTTTCTACCGCGTGAAGCACATCTTCGATCTGGTCATCAAGCACTTCAAGCTTGCCGAAAACAAGCAGGAAGCCCGCGAGTTGATCGAACATGCCTTGAACGTGGTGGGCATGCGCGGTGAGGAGGTGCTGGAGAAATACCCGCACCAACTCAGTGGCGGCCAGCGTCAGCGCATGATGGTGGCCCGCGCCTACATGCTGCGCCCCCGCCTCATCGTAGCCGATGAGCCCGTTTCGATGGTAGACGCTTCCTTGCGAGCCATGATTCTGGACATCATGCTGCGGCTGCGGGACGAGGAGAACATCTCCTTTCTTTACATCACCCACGACCTGAGTACGTCTTATCAAATAGGAGATAAGATACACATCCTGTATCAGGGTTTGGTCACCGAAAAGGGTGACACATCCAAAGTGATCGAACACCCACACCACCCTTACGTTCAAGAACTTATCGATTCTATTCCCGTTCCTGATCCCAACGAGAAGTGGGATACTACCATATCCCTGCCGTCGGAAGAAGAGTTGCGTGCTCATGTCGAGAGCGGGTGTCGTTTCTATCCCCGCTGCCCACACCGCATGGACCACTGTTTGACCAAGTACCCACCGCTTTACCGGATAGACGGTCTCGATCACCAGGCCGCCTGTTATCTCTATGATGAGGGTGTCGTGGGGACAGACCAAGAATTGGACGTCATCGAGAAAGAGAAAGTCACGAGTGAACTCGCGACCTGATGGTGCGATAGCTAAGGGTAGCCGGCTTCAACATCCAACGACATCCGCATGACTCAACGCGCTGACATCGGTAGCCGGCGCCTGATCAGCCTCGCGCCCACTGCGTGGGTGCGCTGGCTATTAGGCGATGACACACTCGACGCCATCGACCTCCTCTCGGCTGACTTTCAGTGGGTCAGTCGTGAGAGTGACACCTTAATTCGGGCACGCAGCCCGACCCTCGGCGACTTCGTCGTGATCAACGAAATACAGCTCCGATATGACGCTGAAATGCCCATCCGCATGTGGGCTTACACTGCTCTGTCCCACGAGCGCTACCGCCAGCCCGTGTATCCGGTGCTGGTCAACATCCTCCCGCCGCCAGCTGGGGTCGACATCCCGACTCGTTTCGAGTACGCGTTCCTGGGTCTGAAAGCGTTGTTGGATTATCGAGTGATCAATCTGTGGGAAGTAGAGGCCGAATGGGTCCTGGAGGCCGAGTTGCTGCCGTTGCTGCCGTTTGTGCCGGTGCTACACGGCGGACAAGAAACACCATTGATCCGGCGAGCGTTGACGCGGCTACGGGCAGAGCCTCAGTTGTCAGAGTTGGAGTCACTGCTGGCATTCTTTGCCAGCTTTGTGTTGGAGACCGAGTTAGTTAGAAAGATCATGAGGTGGGATATGACTGTGCTACGTGAGTCGCCGTGGTATCAGGAAATTCTAGAAGAAGGTCGCGAACAAGGCCTAAAGGAAGGGCTAGAACAGAGTCGTGAGTCGCCGTGGTACGAGGAGATCCTTCAGGAGGGTCGCGAACAAGGCCTGGATCAAGGCCTGGAACAAGCCCGCAAGGCCCGGCGGGATGACCTGCAGCGCGTGCTAGTGTATCGCTTCAGCGAGCTGCCGGCGGAGATGGAAGAAACGCTGCAGCCGCTGAATCTGGAACAGCTCGACCGGCTGTTCGGAGTTGCTCTGGATGTTGCAACACTGGACGAGTTCCGCACTCATCTACCGCCGGCCGACGCCAAATAATCTGACGGCGACCTTGGCTCGTCCGAGTCTCCGTAAATCGCAAAGCCCGTTCGTAGTGAACGCGGATGCGCACATCCGTCCGGAACGCAGTGGAGTGCCGTCGTGGTACTGCAGGACGCCGGGACGCCACTCCGGCTTCGCCTCCGTGGCTGACTACGAACCTGGATTGCGGTTTACCGAGTCTGATTGAGACCATGAAACGATCCGTTGACCCAGCAGTTTTTGAAGGGCCCCATGCCTGACAACCCCCGCATCGCTGCCATCCAGATGACGTGTCGCCTGGGCGACGAACTCTTCGACCTGGCGCTGATCCGCGATCAACTCCTCCAAGAACCCATCCTGCGCGGCTTCCGACCTGAATTCTATCGCTTTCGAAACGACTAGCTCGACTCGATCTGGCCCGACACCGCGTGCTGACCTTACCCGTCCCTCCTAATCCCCCTGAATGCAGCAGCCACCGCGTTCG
Organism: Anaerolineales bacterium; assembly: GCA_018263655.1. Classification (GTDB taxonomy): domain Bacteria; phylum Chloroflexota; class Anaerolineae; order Epilineales; family JAANWY01; genus JAANWY01. Next base: position 7,357 of record JAANWY010000149.1, read on the forward strand.
GGCATCTATTCCGCATCTCTTGGTAAATCAAGACCCATTGTACGGAAGGGCGCCATGTCAAGCTCGACGGTAACGGCAGAACGCAAAGCCGGCGCACTCCTCATCGGCGTAGCCTACGTGAATTTCGTCGTGTTGGGGTTAGCGGGTGGGATGCTGGGCGTAGCGTGGCCGTCCATCCGCGAATCGTTCCACCTTTCGCTGGATGCGCTGGGCATCCTCTTGATATCTTCCACGCTTGGCTTTCTGCTGTCCAGCTTCAACAGCGGACACATCACGTCCCGTATTGGGATTGGCTCATTGCTGCTTATCGGCGGTCTCGTGAGAAGCATGGGGCTCCTGGGGTTTGCCGTGGCCCCGTCCTGGTGGACTATGGTGTTGCTCGGCTTGTTCTCAGGGCTGGGAGGCGGCTCAATAGACGCCGGCACGAATGCACATTTCGCCACCAACCACAGCGCACGCCTGATGAACTGGCTGCACGCTAGCTTCGGGCTGGGAGCCACCCTCGGGCCACTCCTGATGACGACCGTATTCAACCTGGGACAGTCTTGGCGCTGGGGGTACGCCATCGCCGGCGCTCTCCAGGGGCTGCTCGTGATCGTGTTTATCTTGACTCGAGGAGCGTGGCAAAGCGCCGGGACAGAAGCGGCGGGTGCCTCCCCCGATTCGCTGTCGGGGCCGGCAACGATTACAGCAACTCTAAAAGCACCGACAGTCCTGCTGGGGATTGTCTTGTTCTTCGTCTACGCCGGCATTGAAGCCATCACCGGGCAATGGACCTTCACGCTTCTCACCGAAGCCCGCTCAGTAGCCGTGAGCACAGCCGGATTCTGGGTCAGCTTCTACTGGGGCAGCTTCACCGCAGGTCGCTTACTGTTTGGCGTCGTAGCCGACCGCCTGAAGCTGGTTCCGGCACTGCGCCTATGCATGCTCGGCGCCATCATTGCATCTGTACTCATTTGGTTGAAGGCTCTCAATGCTCTCAGTTTGTTCGGTCTGGCTCTGATGGGCCTTGCACTGGCGCCCATCTTTCCGCTGCTGGTTTCGGCTACACCCAAGCGCGTCGGCGCTGAAAGCGCAGCCAACGCCGTTGGGTTTCAAGTGGGTGCAGCGGGCCTCGGGATTGGTGCGTTGCCGGCGTTCGCCGGCGTGCTGGCGGAACGCATCAGCCTGGAGATCATCGGGCCGTATTTACTGGCAGCCTCCATCACCATGTTCTTGTTGCACGAGAAGATCATCCCCCCATCGAATAGACGATAGGTGACTGATGAACTTCAATCTCAAGCTAGAACCACCCGACCAGGCGGCAATCTGGGCCATCGGCGTGCTGGTGGTCCCGCTGCTGGCACTTGTCGCATATTTCTCGTATGTGCTCTACTTCCGTGATGTCTGGGCATCCTGCCCCCCCGACTGCCATCAGGCAGATCTTACGACGGTCGACGTCCACCAGATGGATTTCCGCCGGGCTGATCTCAGCGAGGCCAGCCTGACGAGCGCCAACCTGGAGGGGGTTGACCTGGAGGGGGCAAGGCTGTACTTTGCTAACCTCAAAGAGGCGAACCTGCGCGGAGCAAATTTACAGGCGGCCAGCCTGCGGGGGGCGCTGCTGTTCGGCGCAGATCTGAGCCAGGCGGACCTGAAACAGGCCGACTTGAGCGGCGCTCGTCTGGGTGAAGCCAACCTGTTCGAAGCCGACCTGCGGGGGGCGAGCCTCCGGGGCACTGATCTCAATAGGGCGCATCTGCGCGCCGCGCGAGTTGATGAAACGACGGTTCTGAGCCCGAAGTGGAAACTGGTGTGGGAGATTGTGAACGAAGACCAGGCCGGCCGGAGCCTGTCGGGCACGGACTTGAGCCAGGCGGACCTCAGAGAGGCCGATCTCCAGGCGGCCGACCTGCGACAGGCGAATCTGAGATCGGCCAACCTTGCCGGTACTGACTTGACGACAGCACGTCTGGCAGGCGCTCAGCTACACCAGGCGACCGTGGATGAGACGACGAAGATCGCTCCCAAATGGCGCCTCGTTTGGCACATCGTCAACCACACCGACCCGGATCGCGCTTTGGCCGGCGCTGACCTGAGTGGAGCCAATCTGAACAACGCCTACCTCCGCCGCGCCGATCTTACAAGGAGCAATCTGGATGACGCAACCTTGGTGGAAGTTGATCTGCGTCAGGCTAACCTGAGTAGTGCGAGCGTGCGCCAAACCGATTTGACTGAGGCCGCCTTGCACCAAGCGAACTTGCAGGGTGCTGACTTGACGGGAGCCAATCTGCGGGGCGTCGATCTGCGCGAATCAAATCTGCGCCAAGTTATCTTGAGCGAGACAACCGTCATCTCGGCCCAATGGCGGCTGGTCTGGGAAATTGTCAACCATGGGGCAGCGCACCGCAATCTCGCTCAGGCACGCTTGAGTTGGGCTGACTTAGCCGGCGCCGAACTGGCAGGTGCGAATCTGGAAAACGTCATTTTCAACAACACCAACCTAAAATATGCAAACTTGGCCGGCGCCAATCTGACCGGCGCTGACTTGCGGAAAGCCAACTTGCGCGGGGCCGACCTGACCGGCGCCAATCTGACAAACGCTGATCTCACGGATGCCGATCTTAAAGGCGCCATCCTGACAGAGACTCAACGACAAGGCGCCATCTTACCCGACGGCAACAATTGACGAACCCGACTATCTTGACAATGTCAACTTCGACAATCTATCCCGATACCGAATGGGACCGTGTCGCTCCGGGCGACGCAGACCGCACCCGACATTCGCGCAAACTGCCCCCGGGAGCAGTGGAAGTACGGCTACGGGTTCTGGACCAACGACCATGGACAGCTCTGGCCCAATCTGCCCCGCGATTCGTACGCTGCCTCGGGCGCCGGCAGCCAGCACATCTGGGTCTGCCCCAGCCTCGATCTGGTCGTGGTGCAGAGCCCGGGGCTGTGGGAGGAACAGGCAGAGAACGACGCCGGCTTGCTACGGTTGGTAGTCGATGCCTATGACGAGTTCTGACCATCAAAATCGGTAACTGGATAACGCCATCTTGTTCGTAGTGACGGTGCGACTTTCGGGAAGTCGCCTTACACAAAGGTGGTGAAGAGCGATAAGCTATTCCTGCTGACTTTTCAATCGTCGCCCCCCCCGTTTCTGCTCTCTCCTGCATAACGCACGACGGCGTCCCACAGTTTTACATAGCGACGGACCACCCACTCGCCGGTTGTCGAAGATAGGAGGGACGCATGCAAACCCGCACCGAACACCTGCCCATCGCCGTTAGGCCGCAGGTCGCGCACCTGGTCGTTGTAGTCATTCTCACGGTCCTGCTGGCTCTTGCCTTGCCTCGCTTCGGGCTGCCGTATGGACGCTGGGATTGGACGGTCCACTCTCAGCCCTATGCCACACCGACGCCCAGCGCGACGACGGTCACGACGACGGTCGCGACGACGGTCACGATCGATGCCATCGCCGATGCCACACTGGACGAGGCAGTGCCGGCCGAGAACCAGGGCGACCTCGACGCCGTCTGGGTCGGCCAGGCCGAGAACCAGGAGCCGGCCGCACGCCGTGGTCTGCTCCGCTTCGACCTCAGCAGCGTACCAGCCGGCGCCACCATCGAGCATGCCACACTAGAACTCTACCTGGGCAGCGCCGCCAACCGAAAAGACACGAAAATTGCCGTCTTCGGTGTCCTCGACGCTTGGGCTGAAGGCGAGGTTAGTTGGAACTCTGCCCCTGCCCTGTCGGGGCAACTGACCGCAGCGGAGGTGGGGTCGGAGAGCGGCTACTACGCCTGGGACGTGACCGCCCTCGCTCAGGGCTGGCGCGCCGGCACATTTGCCAACCACGGACTCCTGCTGCGCGACACAGACGAGAGCACTGCTGTTCTGCGCGGATTCTTCAGCCGCGAAGCCGGCACCCATACACCTCGCCTGGTCGTGACCTACACCCAAGCTCCGCCGCGCCCACCAACCCCGACGCCGGCCGCCACCCAGCCGGCAACCTCGACGCCGACTGTGACGCTCACAGCTGCACTGACGCCCACGCCGACGTCCACCCCCGGGCTCGGCGTCTGCGATCCGGCGGACCCAGCAGCGGCGTGCTCAGCCACGCTCACCGCTCAGGCCTTCGTCGACCACCGCTGTGATCAGGCCTTCATCCTGGGCGTCGATCGTCCTATCAGCGGAGCAACGATCACCGTCAGCATGGCAGATGGCGGCCCGCGTACCGCCGTGACGAACGAAAATGGCTATGCCACGTTCGTGCAGTTACGGGCGCCGGCCGGCACCACACTCACGGTGTCCATCGACTATCCGCCAACAGGACCGGATGGCACCGCCGTTGTCCCGTGCCAGGGCAGCCCGGAGACCGTCCCCCTGACCGCCGCCGATTTTGGCTTCGGTCAATTCAAATACGTGCTATTCCGCGCTCAGCCGGCGGCGTTTGGGGCGCCGTGATACGACAGCTCTCCGTCGCATCCGTCCTCTCCAGTGAGAGCAGGTCCCGTGTTGCGTACCGGGTGTTCCGTTGGAGCCCCACCACGCAGTACGCAACACGCCGCCGGCTGACGAGGGCAGCGCCAGACACTTTACAAGGTGCATAGTAGTGCTCGGCAGAAATCCTTCACCAGTTAGATCAAGACAGCATCCCTTCGACAAGCTCAGGACGCCGCCTGAGTAGGCCGGAACGCAGTGGAGGCCGTATCGAAGGGTGCGGGTTCAGGATAGTACGGTGCTTAGGTTCGAGCCGCACCCCCTTCGTCAAGCTCAGGACGTCGCTTCGATACGCTTCGCTACTCAGGATGCTAGCCGTGATTTCGACGGATAACTGGTGACTCATTTATGCCGAGTACTAATAGGTGGACGTTCTGCTACATGATGGCCTATCGCCTGCATGGCCTGTTGCCTGCAACAAGTTGCAGCGTCCAGGCGACGTCCTGAGCTCCGTCGAAGGGACGCTCGAACTTGCGACGTCCTGAGCCTGTCGAAGGGTTCGAGGGCGTGATTTCACCGCCTCGCACTCACATAACGCTTATCGTAACTACTCAGGCTGTCACCCTTGTAGTTGAGAAATGCGGAAAAATGGGGTCGGTGGGGGGCGGCCGCCCCCCACCGACCCCATTTTTCCGGTCTCTTCTTGTGTAGGCACGAAGTGCCCGAGTAGTCACCGCTTATCTTAAAATTGTCTGAGGCAGCGCTGTCAACGTTGCACTCCTCCGTCGTGTCGGCTATAATCAAGGGCGATTATGGTCGATGTATGGGCGTCGTTTCTCTGGTTCGTTGTGCTGCTAATCCCCCTGGTGTGGCTGCAGCGTGAGATTAGCGGCCGGCTCCTGCATACGGGGTGGCTCGTATTCAACCATGAACTGGCGGCTGTGCTACTCTACTTTCTCGTCATGCTGCCTGGCATTCTGATTCACGAGATCAGCCACTTGATCGCGGCGACACTTCTGGGGGTGAAAGCCGGCGGGCTCTCGCTGCGCCCCAAGGTTCGACGCGATGGGCTGCAGCTTGGCTCTGTGCAGGTGGCGCGGACTGACATCGTGCGCGAAAGCCTCATCGGACTGGCACCGCTGATCGGCGGGTCTTCGGCCGTCTTGCTCATCGCCAGTCTGGTATTTGAGGTTCCGCTCACGGACCAAGGCGATGTGATGACCCACTTGCAGTACGTCGTGGAAAACATCGAGAGCTTGCTCCAGCAACCCAACGCGACACTGTGGCTGTATCTGATCTTTGCCGTCAGCAACGCCATGCTGCCCAGCCCCTCTGACCGGCAACCCTGGCAGCCCCTAGCCATCTTTGTCGGCATCATCGCCGCAGTCGTCCTGTTCCTCAACGGCGGACCGCCCCAAATCCCCGACGACTTTGTGATCAATCTGGCGCGTGCCATTGACCTCCTCGCCCTCGCCTTTGCCTTCACACTGCTTGTGGACCTCGTCTTCGTGAGCGCCATCTTCTTGACGGAACAAGTCCTCCTAACCGCCCGAGGCTAGAACGCTGATGCGGAGGGGCCGAACCCTTGTTCCAGCCGAAGAGACCGTGATACGGAACAAGGGGCCAGAAAGGGCCGTTATCCTCATAGCGGGTAACTTGACATTGTTAGATTAGCCGCGAGTCGGCCCCCACCCCCAAGGTCTGCGTAGCAGACACCCCCTCCCCCAATTCTAGGGGAGAGGAACCGAGTTCCCCCCTCTCCCAGCGCGACGTCCTGAGCTTGTCGAAGGGTTGGGAGAGGGGGGCTAGGGGGGAGAGGGCCATGCGTGCGATGAAATCTAACATTGTCAAGGTAATTACTCAAACTACCGCCCTCCTCTTGTGTAGGTGCGAAATGCCTGAGTAGCCACCATAGTGGTCAAGTTCAGTAATCGGTACGTAACCGTTCAGGAGGTATCAGGACTAGCATCCTGAGTAGGTCGAAACGAAGTGGAGACCGTATCGAAGGGTGCGGGTTTGCGACGGTTCTTCGAACAAGCCGCACCCCCTTCGACTGGGCTCAGGACGTCGCTTCGATACGACCTCGGCTTCGCCTCGGTCTACTCAGGCGGCGTCCTGAGCGGCGTCCTGAGCGGCGTCCTGAGCCTGTCGAAGGGCCTGTCGAAGGGATGCTCCATGGGTTGCCCCCTGAACGCTTACCTTTCTTGAAGGCCTCATTCCACATAGTCATAGTCGATTGTCGGTGTGAGCTACGAGCCAGCCGGCGTTGGCACGAGCCCGATCTCAAGCGCGTACGCGGCCAAGACGGCCATCGTATTCATCGTGGCATGCATCAGAATGCTGGGCCAGATGGAGTTTGTAACGCGGTAGAGCAGACAGAAGAACACGCCGAGCACGAAAAACGGGACGACGGCTGCCGGCTGGAAGTGGATCAAGGCAAAGACCAGGGCGTTGATCGCGACCGCAGCCCAGAAACTGAACTTCTGCAGCAGCGCCGGCAACAGGAATCCGCGGAAGAACGTTTCCTCAACGAGGGGTGCCACGATGCCGGCCGCCACCCACGCGATACCCAGCCCGACGGTTCCGCCACCAAAAACCGGCAAAATATCCTGCTGAATGCTCAAATCGAACAGCGAGAGAATGCCGGCCCAGATGACGTTCACCGTGAACGAAACCGTCAGCAGCGCGATGGTGAGACCGCAGCCGGCTAACACGTTGAAAGATCGGAACCCCAACGTTTGCCAGTCGATCCTGTACTTGCGGATTGCGAAGAGCCAGACGGGGACGATCAGCGCACCTTCCAAGATCATCAGCAGGGCGCCACCGACGTAGGTACCGCCCTCGGGGACAAAAGATGCTTCCAGGTAGCGGACGCCGGCGAGTGTTGCTGCGAGCGCCCCGAAGATGAGGCCGAAAGCGACTGTCGCCCCGGCGATATCGTGCAGCGTCCAGGGGACGTCGGCCAGCGACGATGCTGGTTGCGGGCTGACCTCGTCCAGCAGCTCCTCGAAGGCGCCGCTCTTGCCTTCGCGGTCGCCGTCTCTCACAGGGAAACCCCGAGGGCGTCGGCGACGGTGTGCATGTCTTTGTCACCGCGGCCGGACAGGTTGACGATGATGACGTCGTCGTTCGTCAGCTCCGGTGCGCGCTTGATGGCTTCCGCGACAGCGTGCGCTGATTCCAGAGCGGGGATAATACCCTCTACCTCCGAAAGCTGCTGGAAGGCGTCGAGTGTCTCCGCATCGGTGGCGTAAGTGTACTCGGCGCGCCCCATCTCGCGCAGCATGCTGTGCTCCGGGCCAACGGAGGGATAGTCCAGACCAGCCGAGATGCTGTGCGTGTGCGCGATCTGGCCGTCCTCGTTTTGTAGCACGAAGGTCTTGGTGCCGTGGAGCACGCCCAGCCGGCCCAATTGCGGGTCGCTGAAGCGCGCAGCGTGCTTACCGGTGTCAATGCCTTCGCCGCCGGCTTCCACGCCAATCAGCGTCACGGGATCGTCGCGGAAGGCGTGAAACAGTCCCATGGCGTTCGATCCCCCACCGACGCAGGCGATGAGCACGTCGGGCAGCCGGCCTTCAAGTTCCAGGATCTGTTGCCGGGCCTCGCGCCCGATGACGCTCTGAAAGTCGCGCACCATGGTCGGGTACGGATGCGGGCCCAGAACAGAGCCGAGCAGATAGAATGTCGTCTCGACATTGGTAACCCAATCACGCATAGCTTCATTGATCGCGTCCTTCAGTGTGCGGCTGCCGCTGTCCACAGGCTGCACCTCTGCGCCGAGGAGCTTCATGCGAAAGGCATTCAGCGATTGCCGGCGGATGTCCTCGGTACCCATGTAGACAACACACTCCAGGCCCAACATGGCGCAGACGGTGGCGACCGCCACACCGTGTTGGCCGGCGCCCGTCTCGGCGATCACACGCCGTTTGTCCATGCGTTCCGCCAGCAGGCCCTGCCCCAGCGCGTTGTTGATCTTGTGAGCGCCGGTGTGGGCCAGGTCCTCGCGTTTGAGGTAGATCTTGGCGCCCCCCAGTTCTTCCGTGAGCCGTGGTGCGACGGTCAGTGGGGTGGGCCGGCCGGCGTACTCGCGACAGAGCGTCTCAAACCGCTCCATGAACTTGGCGTCTTCACGGGCTTCGGTGTAGGCTTCTTCGAGTTCGGTGACGGCCGGCATCAGTGTCTCGGGCACGAAGACGCCTCCGTAGGGGCCGAAGTAGCCGTTGCGGGTTTTTTCCTGCGCAGTGTTGAACGTAAGTGTCATCAGGACTCCTCCAGATGTGTATTGCGTGCTGCGTATTCCGTATTTCCGGCCTTGATCATCGTTTCGGCCATTGGCTTCCGCCCGCTCTCGCTGGATTGCCAAATCCAGCGGTTATGGGGATTCCAGAATTTAAAACCTCCCAAAGACCCAAAGATTTATGAGGGAAATGGGCCATTTTTGGGAGGTTTATTTCCCTGGAAGTCCCTATGGCTTGGATTTGGCAATCCAAGCCGAGCTAGTGGCCGAAACAATGATCATACCCGTACTTCCGACGGTTTCGCGCAGCGCAGTACGTGTTTACGTTTCACGTTCTACGTTCTACGCTTCACGTTTCGCGTCTGCGCTTTTCGCTGCTTCGATGAAGGCTCGAACTTCCGCGTGATCCTTCTTGCCTGGCTCGGCTTCGACTCCGCTGGAGGTATCCACGCCCCAGGGTTCAGCCACCTCAATGGCCTGGACGACGTTCTCGGGGGTGAGGCCGCCGGCCAGGATGATGGGGAAGCGCCACGCGACGACTTTGGCCGCGATCCAGTCGCTGGTTTCGCCTGTGCCGCCAAACTTCCACGGATGGTGGGCGTCGATCAGGAAGGCCGGCCGGTCCGCCGATATGTCCATGACGGGCGCATAGGTTGCCACGGCCGCTTCGGCATCCCCGCGCTGTTTAGGGCGGATGGCCTTGAAGGCGTGGGGTTGCAGCATGCGGACTTCGACTGGCGGTTCGCTGCCGTGAAGCTGAACCAAGTCGAGCTTGCACTGCTCGATGATCTCGCGGACGCGGTTGACGTGTTCGTCGACGAAGACGCCGACGTATTGGGTGGTGCGTGCAGCGTCCTGAGCTTGTCGAAGGGTTGCGTATTGCGTATTTAGTGCCTTGATGACGGCGGCGGCCGTGTCTGGCTCGACGTAGCGCGGGCTTTTCGGGTAGAAGATGAAGCCCAACAGGTCGGCGCCGGCTTCGATGGCGACTTGTGCGTCCTCTAGATTGGTGATTCCGCAGATCTTGACTCTCATATGTGAAGTTGTCTGCTCACTCAAACGGTATAGTCAATTCTCCTATTGCGATCAAGCGCAGACGCTCTTCGATTCGCTCTCGAGTATTCATTTGAAGAAGACGAACTGTTGCGCGACCTTCAGGGGTCTTGCCCCGGAGCTCACCAGTCTCGAAATCTAGGGTGAAGTGATCATTCCAACGTTGCTCGCGTGGATGATATAGAGACGTCAGGTCCCCAGTTGCAGGGTCGAAGGAGGCTATATCACTGCCTTTATGCAGGTTGCATGTCAAACAGGCTAGTGCCAGGTTTGACTCGGTCGTCGGACCTCCGTGTTTGATTGCGATGATGTGATCGACCGTCAGGCGCAATAGTCGCGCTGTCTGCGGTAGGCGACAGTATTCACACTGTCCTTCGGCGCGCTTTTCAACAAGCTGCCGCAACCTCTCTGAAATATGTTCACTCATTGATCCGCACCGGCTCTGTGACGGTGTTGCATGATCTTGGCTTTAAGAAGCCCACCATACGTATCCAGGCGTTCGTATTCTTCGAGCTCGCGGAGTTCCCCTTCTGTGATGGTTCCGGCATTGTTTTTCGTCACAAGAGCCTGTACGCGAGCTTCAATTTCGAGGGGAAATCGAAAGTCAAGAACCTCCTCGTCTGTCGGATGACTAGCCAAGAAGTCCGTGAAAACTTCAATTGCATCGAGTCGAGTGATTGTCGGCATATCTAGTTGCCTCCACGTAAGTGAACGGGTGAATCTCAACACGCTTCGAACTTCTCTGCCGGGAGTGGGTCCTCAGGTAAGGCAAAGCTCTCGTACCTTGGCGGCGGTGTCCTCGGCGGTGACGAGGGTTTCGCCGACGAGGATGGCATCGGCGTCGGCTTCGACCGCAACCTTGGCGTCCACTTGGTCAGTGAGGCCGCAAGCCGTCATTTTCATCGCTTGTGGGGTCTTCGGCATCTACTGCGCTGTCTGTCCCTGGGCCGAGAGTTTCTCTCGCAGCCACACGTTGATAAGCCTCTCGGATGGTATCTTGCTGGCTTTGGCAACTGCGGTTAGCTGCTCTGCCAAGTCTTCTTCAATCGCAAAGAGGTGTGTCCTATGCTTGATATCAATCTCGAATTCAACTCCGGGCATTTGGTCCCAGTATTCGCCCATGTCATGAGTGTCGAAGAAATCTACCAGTTCCTCGACAGAATCGAACTGGGGGAGGGATTTGGTTTCACTTTCTGCCATATTGTCTGCGCTCCTTCGGTGCCATATCTCGTGCACTCAGAATCAAGGTGTCTCGTGTCTTCTTGTAGATAAACAAGACAGTCAAGTACCGTCCCGCATCGGTGCGACCCAATGCCTATACATCTTCGCCTTTCCGGTCACCTTTTTCAACGAAACGGATTTTCGGCTTGCTGGCGAGAGCTTCTTCGACCTCATAGGTTTCGACGTGATGTTTGATGATGAGTTTGTCAACAATATCCCTGAGCCAAATAATCCCTTCGATCCTCATTAGCCGGCTACCAAACGGCTTGGGCTAGCTCGCGCGCCTTCTCTGCCGTGTCCTCGGCGGTGACGAGCGCTTCGCCGACGAGGATGGCGTTGGCGCCGGCATCGCCCAGCCGGCGGACGTCGTCAGCGGTAGAGATGCCGCTCTCGGCGACTACGATTGTACCACTGGAGAGCCGCCGGCACAACCGCTCGGTGGTCCCGAGATCGACAGTGAAGTCACGCAGGTTGCGGTTGTTGATACCGATCACCGGCGCGCCCACTTCGAGTGCCCGATCGAGTTCACCCTCGTTGTGAACTTCGACCAGCGCATGCATGTCGAGTATCTGGGCCAGGGCCTGCAGCTTGGCCAACGTCTCATCATCCAAGATCGCGACGATCAGAAGCACGGCGTCAGCGCCGGCCGCCCGGGCCTCCAGAATCTGGTAAGGGTCGATGATGAAATCCTTGCGCAGTACGGGGATATCGGCGACCTCCCTCACCTGCCGTAGGTCGTCGAGGCTCCCCTGGAAGAAGCGCTCGTCCGTCAGCACGGAGATGGCGCTGGCGCCGTGTTCGAGGTAGGTTCGAGCTAACGTAGTAGGATTCAGGTCATCGACGAAGACGCCCTTTGATGGTGAGGCGCGCTTGACCTCGGCGATTAGGCGCACGCCTGGCGCTGCCAGCGCGGTGGCGAAATTGCGGGGCGCCGGCGCATCTGCGGCCGCAGCCTGCGCTTCGGCCAGCGGCCGTTGGGCTTTGCGGGTCTCAAGCTCTTCGCGCTTGTGAGCGACGATTTTATCGAGAATCATTGGGGTGTTGAGTCGACATCATTCGTGAAAGTGATGAAGCGCTCCAGTGTTGCGTAGGCCGCGCCACTATCGATGGCCTCAGACGCTTTCGCGATGCCGTTTGCGATGCCGTTTGCGATGTCGTCGGTTGCGCCACCGGCGACCAACGCCGCGGCTGCGTTCAGCACGACGACGTTGCACCGGTGATCCTTGAGGCGGCCTTGCAGGATGTCGCCCGTAATCTGTGCGTTTTCCTCGGGTGTGCCGCCACGCAGGTCGTCCAGCGTCGCGCGCGGCATGTCGTACGCCTCGGGATCAAGGGACAGCGTCTCCACGTGCCCGCTGTGAAGGTGGGCCACCTGGTTCGGCCCCGTTGTCGAGAGTTCGTCAAGCCCGCCGGCGCCGTGGACGACGAAGGCCGCTTCAGTTCCCAGTCCTTGCAGGACTTTGGCCAGCGGTTCGGTCAGTGCGCCGTCGAAGACACCCATGACCTGCGCCGGCGCGAAGGCTGGATTCGTCAGCGGGCCCAGGATGTTGAACACGGTGCGGATGCCCATCTCGCGCCGGGGACCGATGGCGTATTTCATGGCTGGGTGGTGGGCGGGTGCGAACAGAAATCCGATTCCGGTCTCGTCGATGCAATCAGCAACCTGTTCCGGGCTTAGGTCCAGGTTGGCCCCCAGCGCCTCCAGCACGTCGGCGCTCCCGCTCTTGCTGGAGACAGAGCGGTTGCCGTGCTTGGCGACGCCCAGGCCGGCGCCGGCCACCACGAAGGCTGTCGTCGTCGAGATGTTGAAGGTGCCGGCCCCGTCGCCGCCGGTCCCGCAGGTATCGACCAGGTCCTTTCGCTTCGGTCGGACGGGGATCACGTGGTTGCGCATTGAGCGCGCGAAGCCAACGATCTCAGGTACGGTCTCACCCTTCAACCGAAGCGCTGTCAGAAAGGAGCCAATCTGAGCCGGCGTTGCTTGCCCGTTCATGATCTGGTCCATCACCGCTTCTGCCTCGGGCTCCGAGAGCTCAGTTCCCTCAATGAGTTCGGCAATCGCTTCTCTGATGGTCATCTGTTTTACCTCCGCCAAGTCAGTGAACAGTGAACAGTCAACAGTGAACAGTCAACGACAAACAGTGGTCGGCCTGAACAGTGCTTACCGTTCACTCAATGTCATCAAGTTGAGTCAGGTGACCGGCACGTAGTCAGTTTTGACTATCAGGATCGGTAATAGAGCGGGCAGGATTACCATGTTTGATAGTCAAAACTGATTACGGAAATCTGGCCGCGAATTGAGTCTGAATTCACAAGTGCCGGTCACCTCAAACCTCTAGACTCGGTAAATCGCAGAGCCCGTTCGTAGTGAGCGCGGATGCGCACATCCGTCCGGAGCGCAGTGGAGTGCCGTCGTGGCGCCGCAGGACGCAGGGACGCCACTCCTGGCTTCGCCTCCGTGGCTGACTACGAACCTAGTTTGAGATTTACCGAGACTTAATGACATTGACTGAACACTGATCACTGTACACCGGTCGCTTCCAAAAAGTTTCTCAACAGTCGCCGGCCGCCCTCGGTCAGAATGGATTCTGGATGGAACTGGACGCCGAACATTGGGTAGTCGCGGTGGCGTAGTCCCATCACTTCCCCTTCGTCGGTGAAGGCGCTGACCATCAGTTCAGCCGGCAGCGGTTCTTCGACGATTAGGGAATGGTACCGCGTGGCCGTGAAGGGGTTCTTGAGGCCGGCGAACAACCCGGTGCCGTCGTGATAGATCGACGACGTCTTGCCATGCATGAGTCGGGGCGCACGGCTTACCACACCGCCAAAAACGTGTCCCATACACTGGTGACCTAGACAGACGCCCAGAATCGGCACATCTTGGTGGAAGTGCTCGACAACGGCGTTGGAGATGCCACCGTCAGCCGGCGTGCCAGGGCCAGGCGAGATGAGGATATGGGTTGGCTCCAGGGCCTCGATTTCTTCCAGCGTGGTCTGGTCATTGCGTCGCACCACCACATCGGCACCCAATTCGCCGAGGTACTGGACCAGGTTGTATGTGAACGAGTCGTAGTTGTCGATTACGAGGATCATCGGATGCTCCTTCACAGAGAGAGCTGTTGGTGCTGAGAGAGTATACGTCACGCCTATTGACGTAAGACGTAAAACGTGAAACGTAACGGGCTTCAGCAGACAGCTCTGACGTTTCACGAGTCAGGTATGATGAACCCGACATGCTCTTTGACACGCTTCAGCGTCGGTGTCGATCGCCGGCGTGCTTCTTCAGCGCCAGCTTCCAGTAATTTGTCGATGGTGGCCGGGTCTTCGGCCAGCTTGTTGTAGCGTTGCTGGATGGGGCGCAGCCCCTCGATGGCGGCCTCGGCTACTTCCGTTTTCAGATCGCCGTAGCCTTTGCCGGCGAAGTGGTCTTCGATTTCCTGGCTGCTCTGGCCGGTGAACACCTGGTAGATTGTCAGCAGGTTGTTGACGCCGGCCTTCTCTGGATCAGCGCTAAACACGATGTCGCGGCCCGAATCTGTGACCGCCCGCCGCACGGTGGCCCGAATGTCGTCTGGATCATCTAGCAATCCGATGCCGTGGTAGCGGGTGTCGGTGCTCTTGCTCATTTTGGACGTCGGATTGTCCAGGCCCATGATCCGCGCGCCGGCCTTGGCGATGAGTGCCTCGGGCAGCACGAACGTCTCGCTGTGCAGGTGGTTGAAGCGGCGGGCGATGTCGCGCGTCAGCTCCACATGCTGGCGTTGGTCTTCGCCGACTGGAACAAGGTCGGCGTCGTACAGCAGGATGTCGGCAGCCTGCAATACAGGGTAGTCTAGCAATCCTGTGCTGACGCTTTTCTGCTTCGCCGCTTTCTGCTTGTACTGCGTCATACGTTCCAGCCAGTTGACGGGCGTTACACAGTTAAGGATCCAGGCTAGCTCAGCGTGGGCCGTGACGTGGGATTGGATGAAGAGCACGCTGCGGTCTGGGTCGATGCCGCATGCCAGCAACAGGCCGGCCAGTTTCCGCGTCTGGGTGCGCAGCTCCTCGGCGTCTTGTGGCACCGTGATCGCATGCAGATCTACGATGCAGAAGATGCTGTCGTAGGCGTCTTGGTTATCGACCCAGCGCTGTATTGCGCCGAGATAATTGCCGATGTGCAAGTTGCCCGATGGCTGGATGCCGGAGAATACGATTTTCTTATCGTTCATATGTTGGTCACCTCTCTCATGTGTGTATGGTAACTACTTTGACAATGTCACATTAACATAACAGTGACTCTTTGATCGCCGAAGGTCTCCTGACCGAGGCGAAATGGGCTCGGTCAGGAGACCTTCGGCCAACGTGGGGCGGCTATGTGACATTGTCAAGATAGTCACTGTGTGTGTCTGTTATTCGAGTCCTCGTTCTGCGATTGTGATCGCTTCTGCCAGTGCAGCCGCTTTATTTACTGTTTCCTGATACTCGCGAGCTGGATCGCTGTCAGCGACGATGCCGGCGCCGGCCTGGATGTACGCCGTGTCGTCCTGCTTTAGGATGGTGCGGATCGTGATGCAGGTGTCCATGCTGCCGCCGTAGCCGAAGTAGCCGATAGCGCCGGCGTAGGGGCCACGACGCAGACCTTCTAGCTCTTCGATGATCTCCATGGCACGCACTTTGGGCGCCCCGGAGACAGTGCCGGCCGGGAATGTGACCCGCAGCAGATCAAAGGCACTGTGGTTCCCGTTGAGCCGGCCGCGCACGCTCGAGACGATGTGCATCACGTGTGAGTAGCGCTCGATCGTCATCAGTTCCGGAACCTCGACCGTGCCGTAGCCACACACTCGGCCCAGGTCATTGCGGCCCAGATCGACGAGCATGACGTGCTCAGCGCGTTCTTTCGGATCGGCGAGCAGCTCTTCAGCCAGGGCGGTGTCTTCTTCAGGCGTTGCGCCGCGCCGGCGGGTGCCGGCGATGGGGCGCACTTCGGCTATCCCGTGGTCGAGCCGTACCAGCATCTCTGGCGAGGAGGCGATGATGTCCAGGCCGCCGAGTTCCACGTATACCATGTAGGGCGAAGGATTCAGCATCCGCAGGGCGCGGTAGATGCTGAAGGAGTCGATTTCGGTCTGGCGGGCGAAGCGCTGCGACAGTACGACCTGGAAGATGTCGCCGGCAGCGATGTAGTCTTTGGCTTGACGTACGGCAGCTCCAAATACCTCTGGCGACATATTCGACTCGAGGTCGCGGGAGCGTGCTGCGTGCTGTGGGCTGCGTGGTGCGTGATGCGTAAGGGGTTGGCGCAATCGCTGAGTGATGTGGTCTATGCGATCGATGGCGTCGTCGTAGGCCGCGCGCGGGTCGCCCTCGGTGTGGGTCAGGGCGATGATGAGCAGCTTATGTTTGACGTGGTCGAAGACGACGAGCGTGTCGGTGAAGAGAAAGTCGCACAGGGGTAGACCGAGCCCCTGCTCCGCCGTGGCCGGCAGGCGCTCGAAGAAGCGGACGAGATCGTAGCTCATGTAACCCACAGCGCCACCGACGAAGCGCGGCAAACCTGGCGTCTCGACTAGTTGATATTCATTCAATAGCGCCTCGACCACCGTCAGTGGGTCCTCGTCATCTGCCAATGGCTGCGTTTTCGCAGAGCCGTTGTCGCGGATGACGACCCGATCACGATACCCCGTAAGCCGGCGCTGCGGAGCGGCAGCCAGGAACGAGTAACGTCCGACCTGCTCCCCGCGCTCGACGCTTTCCAGCAGAATGGCCGGCCCGTTGCCGCGCAGCTTCAGGAACACCGATACTGGCGTCTCCATGTCTGCCGGCAATTCCTGGTAGATGGGAATCAGATTGCCTTGCTCAGTAAGCCCTTCAAATTCCTCGAAAGTTGGTTTGATCATGTCTCGCCTCCTCGGCCGTTCAACGTCGAGCCGAATACGGTTATCCTGTCGTGAACAAAAAACTCCCGCCCCTAGCAGGGACGGGAGGTGATGGCTTCCCGTGGTACCACCCTCGTTAGACTGGCTCACGTCTGGCTCACGTCTGGCTTACGTCTCGTAGTAACGGTGCTAAGGATTGAGAATTAGATAACTTCCCCAATTGAAGCCGAAATCTCAGGCAATTCAACGGCAAAATGGGCTTAATCCTTAGCCTTAATCGTTGTGACTGCGGTGAACGACTAAGATTATTACGTAACCGTTCAGGTGGTGGGGACCCTTGCGAAGGTTTGCCAATCGCATTCAGGTTGAGGTGCCCCTCGCCAGTCGAAAATCGGTCTCTTGCCAAGGTGACTCTTAACCTTCGCAAGG
This sequence comes from Anaerolineales bacterium, assembly GCA_018263655.1. Taxonomy (GTDB): domain Bacteria; phylum Chloroflexota; class Anaerolineae; order Epilineales; family JAANWY01; genus JAANWY01. Next base: position 24,580 of record JAANWY010000149.1, read on the forward strand.
GTGGCTGAACGCTTACATTATTACTACGGCTCAGAGAGAACCAAAAAATCCCACGGTGAAACGCGGGATTGGACGCTGTCAGCGCGTGATAAGGCCAGCCTCACTCGTTGCAGATACAGGAACGGGAATCCATCACTGGATCAGTTAGTTCCGATATCCTCAGCCTTGATAACGGTGGCGACGCCGGCCCAGCATACTTAGTCGATTAGTCGGATAGTCACTTAGTCGGGTAGTCATTTCGTCGAATGGTCGGATAGTTACACGTATATGGAGAGAACCCCACCACCGGACTAAGAGTCTATCCAAAAATCTGGTCTCGATACGGGCTATGCCCACTCGACCGACAGCTTTTGGACAGAGACAAAGAGACTACTTGACCAACTGACTATGGGACTAATCAACCGTTCAGCCGGCAACTCCCAGGCCCATTCACCCTCACCGTACGTATCGGCCTCGCACCTGCCGCCGACTCTCTGAGACGTCGTTGCGAGAGTTACTCTTCCTGTTCATAGTTGTTGCTGATTTGAATTGTAATGGCTAGTATAGCACGAGATTGCAGACCTGTCAAATGTGAGAGCGGAGCGTTAAGGGCTTGGGACGTCGCTCAGGATGCTCCCTGGGTTACCCCCTGAACGCTTACTGGGGGGACATGTAGGCCGGCTACTGATCCTCGGAGATCAAGAGCTTCTGTCCGGCCAGCAGAAAATCGGCCGATTCTAGCTGATTGATCTGGACCAACATCGCGACGTCCAGGCCGTGACGGTGCGCAATATCCGAAAGCGTATCCCCGGGGTGTATCTCGTACAAGTACGGTGGCATATTGATCAACAGGGAGGTACCTGGATCAAGGGCTGTCGGGCGCGCGATATTGTTCAGCTTGGCGAGCCGGCCCACCGTCGTGCCAAAACGAGCCGCTATCGCGCCGAGCGTATCCCCCTCTTGGACGATGTAGACGTGTGGAGTGGTATCCGCCTGGTTGACTTGCCGGCCGTCGTTCGCTTGATCGATCTGCCCGCCGGCCTCCGGGTCGACGTCCATCTCATCGACTGGCCTGTCTGTCTTTGGCGTGTCAGAGGGCGTAACTCTGCTACCAATATCATCCCCTCGGGCAGCCAACTGGCGCTCGAACCTCAACTGCTCCTGAGAGAGACTCACCCAATCCTCGGTGACCGCCCGCAAATCGCCGATGTCACCGCTGATGACGGCTTTTTCGAGATCGATCAGGAACTGCCGGCGGTGTTGGAGCACGCCCACGGCCGCCTCGAACACATCGCCGGTCTCTCCAACTTCATCGATCAAATCCAGCCCGCGCGATGTCTCGCTCAGCGCCTGATACACCTGATCGCTGATGTCCAGATCGACCGGTCTGCCCTCGGCCAGGGCCGCCATGACCTCGGCCATCACCGAGCGCAGAGCCGCGTCGTCGCGCACGATGCTGACGACGCTCAATTCCTGCTGCGTGTACGCCGGCGCGAAAACGCTGTTGCCCAGCTGCCGGTTGAAGACCAGCCGGCGCTCGCCCAGGTCGATCAACAACGGTGCGACAGTCTTCAGATCTGCGATGTCTTCGCTCAGGACGGCCGCCTCGACTGCCCGGAGTACGTCCAACTGAGTTCGCAGCAAGTCTTCGGCGGCCCGAAAAACGTCACCCGTGGCCCCCGTCTCGTACAGCAGGTCAAGCGCTCGCTCCGTGCGCCCTATGGCGCCGTAGATGGCGCTGTTGTCGTCCAGCGACAGACCCCGGTACTCGCTCAGCGCCTGCAGAATCAGATTGACGACCTCGGACATGTCGGCTTCGCGGACGATGGCGTCAATGGCGGTGGGGCCGTCACCGGCTTCAGGCGCCCGGGCAGTGACGCCCCCACCGTCTTGCGGCGCACCTGAGGCCGATCCGGCTGGCGCCGTCGGTGGATGGTCCAGCTCTGGTGTCGTGGTGGGCGCCGGTGTATCCGGTAGCGCGGAGACCTGGGCCGGCTCTGGAACGGGTATCGTAGCCAGAGCCGGAATCCCCCAGTTGCCGTCAGCGACGGTGAGCAGCATAGCGTCGTAGTCGCGCAGCCATTGCATGTGGATACGCAAGTGGGCGTATGTGGTTTCCGCCTCGCCCGTCTCCAGGGCTATCTCGATATTTTCGCGAGCCCAGTCAGCCCCTACCGTCCAGCTTGGCACGGCCAGCTTCAGCAGTCCGAGGAGGTATGCCTCATTCTCGGTCAGTTCTGTGGAGACATCTGCGGATAGGTTGACGATCACGGAGGCACTCACGAGGTTCTCTGCTGGGCCAACTAATTGGATCACAGTTCGCCCATTTGGAGAGCGTCCAAGCAGCCTCGGCTCACCGCCGACCTCGGGAGATGTTTCAAAAGTGAAGCCGACCTCCGGCTTTTCAAACACAGACTGGATGCTGTCCCTTGCTCTCCCCAGGCCAACGATGTCTGCCTGGGCCGGCGGTAGAGCATCGGCTGGGTGAGAGGTGCGGATCGCCGATGTTGCTGAATCGGTCCCAACATCTGTCTGATTCGAGATTGGCGGCTCCACGACGTGCGAGTCGAGCACACCCAAGATGTCGAGGAGCCCGAAGAGAACGAATGAGAGAAGCAATCCGCCCAGTAGAGCAATCACACGTCGCACTGTTCTAACTCATCCTCCTTTTATTGGAGCTATTGCCTTCGCAATTGAAAAATACGGAAAAAGGGGGTGGGGGCGTCAGCCCCCTTTTTCGGTCTATCTTGACGCGAGTGCGCCGGCACTGCGTAGTCGCTCAATATGTAAGACTCCGACCGCTGGGTCTCGTTATGCGGGCAGCTATTCTGTATCAGTCGATGCAACATTAGCGTAAATACGGTACATGGGGTAGCATTCCCATAGTCTGTGAACGGGTATGGCAAGACACGGAATTTGCTCGATGAATGTGGCGAAAGGCTATGGCGAGATTCCCAGTTAGGGACGTGGAAGAAATAAAATGTCCCATTTCGCTCGGCCTGGATTTGACAATCCAGCGGGAGCAGGTTGGGATAATTATTTCTTTCCGATCTCGGCATGGGACCTTACCTGGTGTTCCATGACGCGAGCGAGACCGCGACTCGTTCGAGTTGTCGGATGGAAATAATGGAGGAGGAAAATGAGAACGCTCATCTTCGCACCGGCATTCTACAACTTGGCCGAAACGACGCGGGCGGTAGAAATCGCCAAGGCCAGCCGGCATCACTTCGATTGCCGCTTCATCAGCTATGGCGGTCAGTTCGAGGACGTGGTGCGCAAAGAGGGTTTCGAGATCCAGCCGATGGATCCGCAGCTTACGCCGGACCTCATCGACCACATCTACGCCGTCGATAAGGGCGAGAAAAGGGGCGACATCATGCCTGTGGATGTCCTCGAACAGCGGGTCGCCAATGAGATCGAGTTGTGGCAGGCGGAGCAGCCGGCCGCAGCGTTGACGGGCTGGAGCTTGGGCGACTACTCTCTCATCGCCGACGTGCCCGAGTTCGCTGGCCTCGAGGCCGGTCCCAACCAGCACTTCATCGGCCCACTGATCGGCCGGCTGGACGCCCCCATACCCGAGGATCAGCCCATCGTGTATTTTGCCATGGGCAGTTCCGGCACGGCCGGCATCATCGCCGACATCATGCCGGTGTTTGCCGGCCAACCGTATCGCGTCATCTCGCCCATCAAGTCGCTGGTCGAGGGGCTGGACGGGCGGTGCCCCACCTACGAAGTGCCGGCGAACGTCATTGTAACCGACTGGCTGCCGGCTCACGAGGTCAACCCTATGGCCGACATCTCGGTCATTCACGGCGGCATCGGCACAGTGATGACGGCCTGCCTGTCGGGAACGCCGGTGGTCGGGGTGGGGATGCAGCCGGAGCAGGAAGCCAACCTGGACTGTCTGGTACGCGCGGGGTGCGCTATTCGCCTCAGCAAGCGGCGTGTGACGGCCGAAGCGGTCGCCAACGCCATCGATGATCTGCTGGGCGACGCAGAAGCCAAGCGCCAAGCGAAGGAATTCCAGGCCATCCTCCAGCGATGGGGTAATGGCGGCACCAACGCCGCCCAGTTCCTGGTAGAAACGTTGTAAGCGTTCAGGGGGTAACCCATGGAGCATCCTGAGCGGCGTACTGAGCCTGTCGAAGGGTAGCTCGTAGCCCTTACGGGCTCAGGATAGACTCCGCGGAGAGCGTGCTGGCAGCCCACCGAAACCAAGGGAGCGGGTCTTGCCAAAGCCGCTTCACTTCGACAGGCTCAGTACAAGGGTTTCGATACGAGCCTTCCACTGGCGTTTCAGACTCTGCGGGCGGCCTCCGCCCGCCTCGACCGGCGCTTTCGCTCAAGTCGTCTAGCTGGGCTTTACCCTAAGAACTTTTGAAACGGACCACTAGGTGTTTTAGGGGACGGATCAGAGGATACGGAGGATGATGGGTTGGTCCCACTGGTGGCAGCTATAGCACAGTCAATGTCATTAAGTTAGGAGTGTGGCTGAAGCGCTGCGCTGACAGCGTGCCGAGTTCGGACGGCAGGTTGATCGCGTTGCCCGGGTGAAAATCGATTTCGACGTCCGTCAACTGGACGCAAAAGTTGATCCCAAACAGAGCAAGCCCACGCCGGCTGATCAGCGTTTCGAAGTTACGGATCAGCCGGCCAGAGTGGGCTAATGGATTACCAAATAGTTCGGTAACTGGGCCGCAAGCTATCTTCTAGCTGGACGACGTCCGTCGCCTGGGGCCCCTTCGGGCTCTTATAGATGATGAAGTCTACGTGCTCACCTTCTTCCAGGTTTTTGAAGCCGATGCCTCGGATACCCGAATGATGGATGAATACGTCCTCGCCGTCTTCAGGTTGGATAAAACCGTAACCTTTTTGCCGGCTAAACCACTTTACCTTGCCAGTAGTACGTTGTGCCATAATTTTTACACCCCTTTCTTGGATGAATGTATGTAGGGGTCGGGGTTAGTCACTCGTCTCGAAAAACAAAAGGCCCGCTCTGGCACAGAGGTCAGAGTGGGCATCTGAAGTCGATCTTAGAAAACAAACGTCCTGATCCTACAATCTGTAACGTATCTATTATACTTGATCGTTCGGAATCACGCAAATCGTCGCTCTTGACGTCAGGGATTCTGAAGCGAGCCGGCTGGAACTCGCGGTGGGGCGGGTAACCGCCGGCGGGATTTCGTTGGGCGAAAGGCCCCGCAGGCATTCCGCCAGCAGGTCAATTTGGCTGATTAGCGTAGGTTCCTTCAATAGGCTGTTGCTGTCAGCCTCGGGCAGCCGCAGAACCGCCCGCAAATCGAAGGCGCCCACACCACCCCGCTTGAGCGCCCGCTCCAGGGTGGTGAAGCCATCGGCCCAGGTGATAATGTGTATGCCAAGCTCCGGCCCCTCCTCGGCCAGGTGCAGCAGTTGCTTGCCGGCCTCGGACTGACCGTAGGGATCCGGTGGGCGCAGCTCCCGCCAGCGATGCAGGCCGGCGATGAGGAAATAGACGTCCGGCTCGTCCGGTGTCCCACCCTCCAGGCGCTGTTCCACCAGCGCAGTCAGTTGGGTCAGCAGCCTACCGACCTCACGCGGACCCGCCGCCTCCAGCGGGTGAAGCAGGGACAGGTCCTCGAACAGGCCGGCGAAGGGAGATGCCGGGCGGGCGAAGTTGGCCACGAGGAAGCGGGCATCGTCGGGCGCGCGCTGGGCGGCCAGGCTCAACCCTACCCTGTACCGTCAGTGTCATTGAGCAATTGCGTCAACGCCGCCGGCCCATCCAGCAGAAGCCGCAGCTCGTTGAGCACATTGCGCCCCAACACAACCTCATCACCCAACTCGTCGCCGACAACGTAGATGCCGGGCAACGTCAGCTCGGCGATCTGAAGATCGACCAGATACAAGAACACCGTTCGTCGTTCACCCCACTGGCTACGCAGGCCGGCCTCGAAGGCACGCCTCGCACCAATCTGCTGTAGATGTTCCACAGGGATCATCGTGCCGTCAGCACCGGTATCGATAATTGCCGTCAACTCGACATTGCGACCAGTGGGCGGTGCAGTCAACACTACATCGCACACGGGCATCGCAGGATCATACGTGGTGTCGAAGGGAAACTCCGTCATCAGGCTGGCTTGACTCCTTCGATTCGTCCTCCGATCCAGCGAAGATCCTGGCGCACTCCTGGCTTGACCGGAGCAATCAGAACCGGCAGTAGACCGAATCGTTCCCGAACTCGCCTCTCCAAGCGCGAAACATCCTCGTCGTGATCGACGACGCTGCTTTGACGCATGGCGACAAACTGACCGTTATATGTCTTCAACAGTTCTTCGTGCATCGCCCAGAATGCCTCGGTTTCGGCGTGAATTGCCTGTCGTTCCAGTTCATCCAAGTAGGTCCGAACGGCCGTTTCCAGCACCTGTTCCGCCGGCTGGGTTGTCCCATCGGCCAACTGTTCTAATTGGCTCACCAGCGTCGGTTCCTTCAACTCTAGTCCCATAGCTTGATTCCTCTCTCGCTCGCTGAATGCGACCAGCCTACCCAATCACATGACATATTCTAAATGTTGACTCTATTGTATCAGATAACTATGCTCTGTCGCAAGCTGAAGGTATCTTCTTCAGACACTTCAAGATACTGTCAGCCAAGAGCTCCGCGCTTGACAAGTTTGCGCTTGTAATATACAATCTTCTGTAAGGAGGAATGTCATTCAATAATAATGAATGACATTCCTCGCGCTGTTGGTTGCTTATCAGCGAAGACTGGAGTGTGTTGCGTGGTCAATTCTGTCCTCAAGGCAATTAGAATCATGGACTTATTCAGCGCCTCCGAAGCACGGCTTAGCCTGGCAGAAATCAGCAGCCGCTTAGACATGCCAAAGAGCACGGCGCACAACCTGCTAAACACACTCCTATCGGAAGGCTATATCGAAAAGGTTGATGGCGACCTCTATGCCCTCGGTACAGCGCCCCTGATCCTGACTCAGAGGATACGCGTGAATGTCGAAATTCGCGACCCGGCCGCGCCGCTATTGCGAAAGTTGGCCGACCGCGCACGAGAGTCCGTTTACCTGACCGTAAAGGATGGCGACTACGCTTTGTACATCTATGCAGTGGAGTCGCCACAGCGCCTGCTGGCCCGCACCGCGGTGGGCGACCGTGTTTCGCTGCACTGCACATCGGTGGGTAAGGCGATCCTGGCCTCGTTACCTGAGACAGAGGTGGACGCGATTGTCGAGCGGGTTGGGTTGCCGGCCTTCACCGAAAACACCATCGACAACCTCGACGACCTGAGAACGGATTTGGCGCAGACGCGAGAGCGCGGCTACACGGTCGATACGCAGGAGCACGAAGCCAACACCTTCTGTATCGGCGCGCCCATCTTCGATAGGCGGGGGCGCGTAATCGCCTCGTGCAGTATCTCGGGTGCCAGTCAGAGCATCGTTACTGATAGACTCGCTGACTTGTCCGCCGAGGTTGTGGATACCGCGCAGGAGATATCGCGCCGCATGGGCTACGTGCCCACCCGAGCATCGTCCATGCTACGGACACAGGTTGGACAGCGGTAGACGGCATCGGTAGACAGCATGCCTATGTTCAGCAAAGGTCCCATTTTCCAGCAGCTTTCCGACCGTCCTATGGCACATTGCGCAACGTTGACCGAGCTACCCGACGGATCGTTACTGGCGGCGTGGTTTGGTGGTTCGTTTGAGACTGCGCCCGATGTTGTGATTCTGGCTTCGGAATATGATCCGGTGCGCGGGGACTGGTCTCCACCACGCCTCATCGCCGAAGTGCCAGGCCATTCGCTGGGCCAGCCCGTCTTCCTCGTGCGGCCTGACGGTGAGCTGTGGCTTTTCTTCGTCGTGATCATGGGCGGAGGGGAGGCGCCTTCTCCGCCGGCCTCGTCCAGTCGCAACCTGATGCCACCGTTGGCGGACTGGACCAGTGCGCAGCCACACTGGCAACGCTCGCTCGATGGTGGGCGGACCTGGGAGAGCCCAGAGCAATTGATGGATTATGCAGGGTTGATGTTCCGCAGCCGGCCCCTGATCTTGCCGGACCGCATCATCCTGCCCGTGTACGACGAGAACACCTGGGAATCGCGGATGTTGATCTCCGACGATGACGGGCGCTCCTGGCGGTTGACGGAGCCTATCGTCACGTCGCCTGGCAACATCCATCCGTGTCTGGCGCCGCTATCCGATGGACGGCTGCTGGCCTACTTGCGCACGGGCGGTGAAGGCGGCTTCATCTGGCGCACCGAATCGGCCGACGGTGGGGAAACGTGGGCGACGCCCCGGCCGACATCTCTGGTCAACCCAAACAGCGGTCTTGACCTCCTTCGTTTGCAGAGTGGAAGACTCGTGCTGGCCTTCAACAACAGCGACCGCTACCGTACACCCCTCTGCGTCGCTCTGGCCGAAGAAGATGAGGTCTGGCAGTGGTGGCGAACGCTGGAAGATGAGCATGCGGAGTTCTCGTATCCAACACTCTTGCAGACAGAGGATGGGACGATTCACATCGTCTATACTTACAAACGAGAACACATTCACCATGCATACTTCACCGCAGAATGGTTGCGAAAAGGCGAGGTTCATGATGAATCTGAAGATTAAGGGCGTGATCGTCCCGCTCCTCACACCGTTTGATGAGGGAGGAGAGGTCAACCCGGCGGCGACAAAACGGCTCGTCGAGTTCTTGATCGCGCGGGGAGTCCGTGGGTTGTTCCCTGCCGGCACCACTGGAGAAGGACCACTACTCACGATACAGGAACGCCGGCAACTGGCGAAAGCTGTCGTCGAAGCTGCCGACGGGCGGGTTCCCGTCATCGTGCATGCCGGCGCCACCACCACTCGTGAGGCGATCGGGTTAACACGACACGCACAGGATATCGGCGCGCAGGCAGCAGCCATCATACCGCCGTATTTCTATCAGCACAGCGACGAGGGCTTGTTGTGCCATTTCGAATCGGTGGCGCAGCAGGCGCCGGATTTCCCCATTTACCTGTACAACAACCCGCCGGTTTCCGGTCACGATCTGTCAGCCGAATTGGTTACCCGGTTGGTCGAGCGTTGCCCGAATGTCGTGGGGATGAAAGATAGCAGTGGCCGGCTGGGAACGTTGGCCGCTTGCGCCTCACTGCGTGACGGAGACTTCAACACGGCAAACGGCGATGACGGGTTGATCCTGGCTGCCCTGGCCATGGGGTTTGATGCCTGTGTTTCGGGCAACGCAAATGTGGTACCCGAGTTGGTTGTGGCATTGTATGACACGGTTACTGCGGACAGCCTGGCAGAGGCCAGGGGGCTGCAGAGAAAGCTTGACGCGGTACGGCAGATTCTGGGCGATGGGGGTGGCTTGTCGTTGTTCAAAGGCGCCCTGGCCCGGCGTGGTCTGGATGCCGGCGGTGTGCGGGCGCCGCTGCTTCAGGCGTCTGAGGCCGCAATCGCAGAACGCTGGCAGGCCTTGAACGCGCTAGGCCTGGACTTGAATCTCGCCTAACACCCCGCAAGGAAGGAGGTGGTACACAGCAAGATCGGATAAATCCCACACATTGTGGCAAATCGGTCAAGTCAACTCGAGTTGCAGGAGGGTGTACATCCCGAATCTGTCCGTCGATTTGCTAAATCGACCTACAGAGGTGGGATGTGCCTCATAAGACAGGAGGAGTAGAACAATGAGAAGTAAATTGGCAATTGGTCTGTTGGTGGCTTTGAGCATCGTGCTGGTCGCTTGCGGACCTCAGGCTGCACCTTCACCTCAGGTTGTCAAAGAGACAGTCGAGGTTGAGAAAGAAGTAGTCGTCAAAGAGACCGTCGAGGTGGAGAAAGAGGTGGTCGTCACAGCCACCCCCGAGGCAAGGCCGGTGGCAGAGAAGTACTCGCTCTTCTACAACACGCTCTTCCACGGCGGCGATGCCCAAGCCATGGAACGCATCGTGAAGAAGTACAACGAAGCGCATGGGAATACCCAGCTCACCTTGGCACAGGGGCAGTGGTCTCAATACTATGCTCAGCTCACGAACGCTGTGATCGCTGGCAACGCTCCTCAGATCGGCATCGTCCACACCAACATGCTGCCGGAGATGTACCCCGCGCTCATGCCGCTGGAGGAGACGCCGGCCGGCAATCTGTTGGAGGCCGGGGGGATCGAGCCTGGGAACTACATCGAGTCACTCTGGAAGGCCGGCGAGAAGGACGGTCGTCGTTACCTCATCCCGCTGGACACGCACATGTTCGGGATGTGGTACAACCGCGACATCTTCGAAGAAGCCGGCTTGGACCCCGACAGCCCGCCTCAGACGATGGAGGAGTTCATCGCCGCAGCCGACGCGATCCGCGATGCGGGTTACGCCGCTTTCCACCCGGCTGAGGATGCACTGCCCAGGAAGCTGCGACGCGCTTGGATGGTCTTCTTCTGGCAGCAGGGCGGCGAGCTGTTCGACGAAGGTTACACCCAGGCCACGTTCAACAATGAGCAGGGGCTCAAAGCCCTGGAGTTCCTGGTCAGCATGGTCCAGGAGCGCAGCTGGAACGAGCCCGGGACTGATGGGTTCAAGCAGTTCACGGCCGGCGAACTGGGCATGTTCGTGGCGGGCAACTGGATGTACTGGACTGCCTCGGAGAGCGACGTCAACTGGGACTTCGCGCCGATGCCCGTGTTCTTCGATCAGCCGGCTACCTGGGGCAACAGCCACAACTTGGTGATCCCCAAGCAGCCCGGCGGTGTGTCGAACGAGGTACTAGTCAAGGCGGCCGAGGCGATCAAGTGGATCAACGAGAACTCTGACACCTGGGGCATCTACGGCGGCCACATTCCGGCGTACAAGCCGACCCTCGAAAGCGAGGAGCTGCAGGAGTCAGATACGTGGCAGGGCGCCCTGGCCCAGTTCGCCGACATGGCGAGCAAGGGCTGGGTCCACTACCCCATTACTCATCCCAAGGCCTCACAACTGAATAACGCGATCCAAGTTTACGTTCAGGAGGCCTACAACGGGACGATCTCACCGCAGGAGGCCCTGGACAAGGCAGAGGCAGAGTGCAATCAGATCCTGCAGAGTGACTAGCGCTCTATCGGTATAGGATGGCTTGTAGTGGCGACTTCAGTCGCCTATCGAATCACAGGACGACTGAAGTCGTCACTACGAACTCGTCAGAATTGGGTTGAGGGGGCATTAGAGCGCGTGGGTTTGGAGGCAATGGCGGCCGGCAGTGCATCGCGCCCCCAGTTCACTCTGAGCGTGAGGGGTACACGATGCGCTGTCGGCCCCAGGTCAGCGAACATGTTATATACGTAATACAGCTTGAGCTGACGGGAGATCAACAGCCCCCACGGACGGAAAGAAACACGGATAAAAACAGAAAAAGATAAACATCCGTGTTTTCTTCTATCCGTGAGGAGATTTCTTGCCGTCCGTTCGCGATCTACGGTAAGCCTTGCGATGACTTGTTACGTATAAGTGATCACCGCTTACTGATGACTGACATATGTGGGGAATGCATGAAAGGGCCACTACGGCGTCTCAGACGAAACAAGGAAATCGAGGGACTACTCTTCATACTGCCCTATGGCATCGTGTGGGCGGTTTTTCTCGTCGCGCCTGTCGTTTATGGCTTCTATATCAGCCTCTTTAAATGGCAGCCACTGTTGGGCTCGGAGTTTATCGGGCTCAAGAACTACATCAACCTTCTCCATGACTCGCGATTCTGGAATGCTTTTCGGAACACGGTCTGGTTTGCGGCGTTGACTATTCCACTGATTCTGGGCATCGGGTTGTTGTATGCCTTGATCTTGCGCGGGGTTGAAAAATGGAAAGGCAGCGGCTTCATAGAATCGGCGTTTTTCTATCCTTATCTGCTAAATGTGTCCATCATCAGCATTGTCTGGAAGTGGTTACTTGACCCCGATTTCGGCCTGGTGCTGGGCTACCTCGAATCCGTAGGCATAGACCCGCCCCATTTTCTGAATCATCCCTTCTGGGTGATACCGGCCATTGCTTTCGCGACAGCGTGGTGGCTGGCCGGGTATCGGATGATCGTCTTCAAGGCCGCGATAGAGGATATCCCGACTGAGATCTACGAAATGGCCGAAATCGACGGCGTTAATGTCTTTTCGCGTTTTCTGCGTATAACGCTCCCTCTCTTGAAGCCGGCCATCTTGTTTTCGCTGGTCTTGACAGCGATCTCGGCGTTTCGCGTCCTGGGTCAAATCCTGATGATGACGGAGGGCGGCCCCGGGCGATCATCAGAGGTCATGGCTTTGTACCTCTACCGAGCCGGCTGGCAAGCGCTGGAGATGGGTAAAGCCGCCGCTATCGGTTTCATTCTTTTCCTCGTCATCCTAGTCTTCACGCTCTTAGGGTTCAGGTTCTTGGGGTTTGAATCTGAACTGTAGGCCTGAGTGGACGATCAATTGACATCGACGGAGGGGCAATTGGTGGAACAGAAACCTGGTGCGGCTACGGCTGCGGACTCACGGGCGCGCGCAGTGCCCGCTGCTTCGCGGAGCGTGATCAGCGTGCCGGCGCTGCGCGACGCCGTCAAATACATTCTCGTGGTTGGCCTCGCGCTGGCCTGGATGGTGCCGATTCTGTGGATGATGGACACGGCGTTCAAGCCCAATCCCGAAATCTTCACCCTGCCGCCGCAGTGGATTCCGTCTCGCTTCACCCTGAAACATGTTCAAGATGTCATTCACGACTGGCCTTTCCTGCGTTGGGTCCTGAACAGTGTGATCATTGCTGGGTCTTCTACGATTCTCTCACTGGTCCTTTCTGTTCCGGCGGCGTTCTCCTTCGCTCGTCTCCGTTGGAGGGGCAGGAATGTGATCTTCTTGATCTTCATCTCGTCCATGTTGATCCCCTGGCAGGTCAATGCTGTTCCGCTGTACTTCATCATGAACAAGTTGGGTTTGCTTAATTCATACCCCTCCGTGGTATTGCCCATCGTAGCGATGCCGATTGGCATCTTCCTGTTGCGCCAGTTCTTTGTGAACATCCCCCGCGAGCTGGAGGATGCGGCCCGAATCGATGGCTGCAACAGCCTCGGGCTTCTTGTGCGTATCATTCTGCCGATTTCGAAGCCGGCGCTAGTGGCCTTGGGGATCTATCAGTTCATTTTCTCCTGGAACGAATTCTTCTGGTCGATGATCGCCCTGCAGCGGCCCCATCTTCTGACCCTGCCGATCGGCCTGAAGGCGTTGCAGGGGGCGTATGACATAAAATACGGACTGTTGCTGGCCGGCGCATTTCTCGCCTCCTTGCCCGTGTTGATCGTGTTCTTGATCCTCAGGCGCCGTGTGATCAGAGGCATGACGCTGACAGGCGGCATCAAAGGCTAGGCCTCCTCTTCATCTCCAGCATCCAGCCGCTCCTTGTGGCGCTGGTAGGCGTCGAGGTGACCGAGCGGTGGCAGGGCGATCAGCGGTTGCTATTCGTGCTCAACCACACTGCTGCTGGGGCGCATTGCGGCCGCGCTGCCCGAGGCGCGGTTTCTGATGATTCACATGGGCGGCGCCGGCACGCCAGCGCTGGATCGGTCCGCCGTCGAAACCGCCGCTGAGCACCCCAACATCACCCTGATCGGCAGCGCCATCGGCGAACGGGCGATCTTGAACGCCATCAAGATATTGGGTGCTGACCGCCTCTGCTTTGGCAGCGACACGCCCTTCTGTCTGATGCACGTCCGGCTGGCTATGTATCGGGCACTGCTGCGGGACTTCGATGAGGATGAACAGGCCAAGATCCTCGGTGGCAACCTAGCACGTCTGCTAATGATTGAGAACCAAATAGCCTCCACATGACCCCTGAATCGAAATTTTAAGGAACCTTAAAGGAAAGTGCATCAAAGCCCGAAAACCACAATCTGTTGGGATCCCGCCGCTGCTTCACCCTACATATAGTGGTTGAGGTTCCAAAAACTCATCGGAGTCCTCGAAACGAATTTCGAAAAAGCTCTTGACAAACGAGCCGTAATCCACTATAATGCTTTATACAGAAGTCCTGAGAAGCATGAGGAACTCTAACAGAGGAAGATAGCTGGAAGTGTCCTGAAGGTGGCAAGCGGTGGAAGCTCCTCGCCAGGGGGGTGGAAGCCGTGAGTTAGTGGAAAGGTAGTGGCCCCAGGTGGCGCTACTGAGGAAGCTAACGGGCCGAAAGCTCGGTCGAAGGGTTGAGCCGGTAGGTGAGCCAGGGTAAGGGAGCCCTCCCGTGCAAGCGAGAGGAGGAGTAGGCTATCGGAAACTGGGTGAGATATCCGAGGTTACTTGGGACTTCTGCTTTTTTGTGCAAGACGTCGCTCTCACTGGGCGGCGTTTCTGTTTGAAGGCGAAAACGACCCGCGTTCACTCCCTCCGCTTGCGCCACTGATCAAACATGATCGCCAGGATGATGACTGCGCCGATGGCGGCCGGCTGCCAGTAGGTGGGGAATCCCAGCAGATTGAGGCCCGTGCGGATCGTCTGCATCAGCGCTGCGCCGATGAGCACTCCCAGAATGGTCCCCTCGCCGCCGAACAGGCTCACACCCCCAATGACCACCGCAGCGATGATGTCCAACTCATAACCTGTCGCGGCCGTGGGGGCTGCTACACCCAGGCGCGCCGTCATCAGGATGCCGCCGACGCCTGTGAGAAGACCACTCGACGTGTAGACGAACACCTTGACCCAGTCTGTGTCGATGCCCGATACCCGCGAGGCCTCCTCGTCACCACCGACGGCGTAGATGTGGCGCCCGCGCACCGTCCGGCTGAGGAACAAGGAGACCAGCACTGCCAGGACGACCATGACGATGACGGGCAGCGGAACTTGCCACAACCCCAAAGGTACGTCCAATTGCCCTAGCATGTTGAAGCCCTTGGGCAGTTTGCGTACCGGCCAGCCGCCGGTGGCGCCGAAGGTGATGCCTCGGGCGACGCTCATCGTGCCCAGCGTGGCGATGAAGGCCGGCAGGCGGAAGCGGGTCACCAAGAGCCCGTTCGCCATCCCGACGATACCGCCGGCGAGCAGCCCCCCCAGCACGGCGACCGGGACGGGAAAACCGTTGGTGAGCAGCAGCGCCGCGCCGAGTCCCGACAGGGCCATATTCGAGCCCACTGAGAGATCGATGCCGGCGGTGAGAATTACCAGCGTCTCGCCAAAGGCGGCGATAGCGATCCACGAGAAGGCCCGCAGCATATTGAAAACATTGGTGGAAGTCAAGAAGGTATCCGTCGCTACGCTGAGGAGCCCACACCAGAGCAGGAAAATGATCAGGATGCCGATTTCCTGCAGGCTGATGAGGTCCCACCAGCTAGACTCGTTTCGTCGACCCAGCGCTTGTGGGGCCGGCGTTGCTGCTCCGGCTCGATTACTCATTCACGCACTCCGTATCAGTACTCTTGTTCATCTGTAAGCTTGTAAGCGTTCAGCCGCCCTTGCGAAGGTTAGGAGGAGCCTTGGCAAATCGCAGAGCCCGTTCGTAGTGAGGCACGTAACGCAGTGGAGTGCCGTCGTGGTACCGCAGGGCACCGGGACACCACTCCGGCTTCGCCGTAACGCAGTGGAGTGCCGTCGTGGTACCGTAGGGCACCGGGACACCACTCCGGCTTCGCCGTAACGCAGTGGAGTGCCGTCGTGGTACCGTAGGGCACCGGGACACCACTCCGGCTTCGCCTCCGTGGCTGACTACGAACCTATGCAAAGTGCGTCGACGAGGAGCGCGATTAGCTCCTCGTCGACCCGCCCGTGTTGTCACTGAAGCGCCAACGCACCCCAGTTCAACACCAAGCGTCGACTTACCCCTACGGGAAGGCCGGCGGCAGCGGCTGGGTGAAGTCCGACGTCTCCCAGGCCTCGATCATGGCATCTACGTTGTTGTCAGTGACGATGTCCATGCCGGAGTCTGTCCAGTCGTCGTATTCCGCACCCTCGACGATCTTGTCATAGATCATCTGTACCGTGTCGTAGCCCCAGCCCCAGTACTTCTGACCCACCAGGCCGTGGAGCAACCCTTCCTTCTGGTACTCCAGCTCGACCGGCAGCGTGTCAAAGGCCACCGTCTTGAGCTGGCCAGACTCGGCGGCTTCCTCCCACAGCGGCATGGAGCCGCGGTCGGCGAAGAGCGGCCACAGCCCGACGAAGAACCAGCCGTCTAGGTCAGGATGGGCCTGCATGGTCTCCTCGACCACCTGGACGCCCTGGTTGATGTCGTCGTAGCACGCTACGGTGGCGACGATCTCGATGTCGGGGTAGTCAGCGACGCCATCCTCGAAACCGCGCATGCGCTCCTCCAGGTTGAGGGCGCCGGGCACGCCGGTCAACATGGCCACTTTGCCGCTCTCACCCATAGCGCGCACCAGCAAGTCGGCAGCGGCCACGCCGCCATCGTAGTTGCTGACGCCCAGATACGTGAAGCGCTTGCTGTCGGGTGAGTCGGAGTCCCAAGTCATGACTTCGATGCCGGCTTCCACGGCCTTGTTGATGGGATCAACGCAGCCGTCCGGGTCGTTGCACGACACGCCGATGGCATCCACGCCTCGGGCGATCATGTCCTCCATCACCCGCGCCTGTTCCGCTATGTCCGAGGCCACCGATCCGACATACTGCACGTCGACTTCGTACGGCCCTTGCGCGGTCAGCTCTTTGCCCTTGGCCAAGGAGCCGTCGCGACCCAGCTCAAACACAGGATTGTTGAGCGCCTTAGGGATCCAGGCAATCGTGATCTTACCATCCTCCAGGGCCGGATGCATCGGCTTCTCTGCCTCAGGCTCGCCCCACTGAGCGACTTCGTCGGCCTCAGCTTCCCAACCCTCGACGCTCCACTCGTGGGGGATGCCCTTGGTGTCGAGGCCGGCCGCATAGTCCTTCAGGCTAGCTTGAGTGATGACGTCCACACCGGTGTCGATGATGCCGTCCTCCACACCCATGTCCGCGAAAGCCTTCTCTTGGCCCTCGTTCGCGATCTTTTGGATGATGTGGACGGACTTGTAGCCCATATCGAACTCGCGCTGGGCGATGGTCGCATCGAGGACGCCTTCCTTGATGCCGTTGATGATGTCGGTGGTGGCGTCGAAGCAGACGACCTTGATCTCGTCTACTTTGTTGGCCTCCTTGACGGCGGTTGCCCAGGCGGGACCGTTGTAGGCGTACACGCCAAAGGCGCCGGCCAAGTCCGGATTGGCGGACAGAACGGAGTTCGCCAGCCCGAGCGCGCGGGCAGCGTCCTCCTTGTCGTTCACTGGCTCCAAAGTCTCGATATCTGTGCCGCTGATGCCTTCCAGGAAGCCATCAGTGCGCTGCAGGGCGTTGAGAGCGGTATCAGAGCCGCGGCCAATGCCCGCCTTGCCGCCTCCCGGCAGCAAGCTGGCCATTGTCTCTCCCGCCACCTTACCCGCCGAGTAGTTGTCCGTGCCGATGTAGACTTGGGACACGGAGTCATCGACGGGCGGCGTGTCCAGCGTGGTGACGATGATGCCGGCCTCGTCGGCCTTCTTCATCACCGGCTCCAAGGCGTTGGGGTCCGACGGTGCGATAGCAATCCCCGTGACGCTCTGAGCAATGTAGGTTTCCATCGTCTCGATCTGCTTCGCCACGTCCTCCGTGGGCGGGACGAAGAAAACGGCTTGATCGTCCGATAGACCGAGATCCCCGGCTGCAGCTCGCACACCCTTCTCTACGTTGCTCCAGTAGGGGTGCACCGATTTACCGATGACGACGACTCGGAACTCCTCGGGCGCCGCCTCCTCGGGCGCCGCCGGCGGTGCAGCCGGCTGTGCGCAGGCAGTTGCCAAACTGACGAACAGAACCACAAGCAGCAACAAACTTAGACGTTTCATTTTACTCTCCCTCCGTTGTTGAGAGTTACTATGGGCCAATGACGGCCCAATCTTCACTGATTTGTCGCGTCTAGGTTATGTCTCTCCAACCAGTCTGTCTCAGCAATCACCTCCTCCCGTTTCCGGTATCTTCGGCGAAGTCATCTCGAGCGCCGACCATATAGGCCACAGCTTCCTCGCGGAACTCGTGAATATCGCCCGTGATGGGCCGGTCAGCCACTCTGCGCCCGTGGCGCAGAACCATTACCCGGTCACCCACTGCATGGATGTCTTCCAGGCGGTGGCTGATCATAATGATGGCTACGCCTTGTGCTTTGAGCTCTTCGATCAGGTCCAGCACCTGGCCGATGGCGGCCACACTGAGGGCGGCCGTGGGCTCGTCCATGATGATGATCTTGGCGTCGAAAGCCGTCGCGCGGCCAATGGCCACTGACTGGCGCTGACCACCGGATAGGTTCTCCACCTTCAGGCGCACAGAATCTATGTCAATCTTCAGGCGGTCCATCAACTGTCTGGATCGATCTTCCATGCGGCGCTTGTTCATCACGCGGATGGGGCCAAGCTGCCAGCGCACGATTTCCTGTCCCAGAAACACGTTGCCGGCTACGTCCAGGTTGTTCGCCAGGGCAAAGTCCTGGTACACCATCTCGATGCCCAGCCGGCGGGAATCTTCAGGTCCTTCAATGCGTACCCGCTTGTCGTCGATGAAAATCTCACCTTGGTCCGGAATGTACGCTCCACTGAGAACCTTCATGAGCGTGGATTTGCCGGCCGCGTTGTCACCAACCAGGCCCAGCACCTCGTTGTGTTGCAGCGCCAGATCGACCCCGCGCAGCGCCCGAACGGCGCCGAAACTCTTCTTGATGTTTCGCATTTCGACAATGGGTGTGTTGTCTACCATAAGACACCCCACTGCTCGCCGAGGTCTCCTGACCAAGGCGTATACGGGCTCTTGTTATCACGCTCGCCGAAGGTCTCTTGACCAAGGCGTATACGGGCTCTTGTTATCACGCTCGCCGAAGGTCTCCTGACCAAGGCGTATACGGGCTCTTGTTATCACGCTCGCCGAGGTCTCCTGACCAAGGCGTATAGGGGCTCGGTCGGGAGACCTTCGCCCAGCATTGTAACAACGCCCAGCATTGTAACAACGCTCAGCATTGTAACAAGTCGTTAGTGCGCCCCTTACTGACGGCGGCGCCACGTGTCGTAGGTGACGGCAATCACTAACACAACACCGAGTACGACGTCCTGCAGATACGACGATAGATTCACCAGCACCATGCCGTTAATCATGACGCCCATGATGGCGGCCCCCAAGATCGCTCCCAACACGGTCCCCTGACCCCCAAATAGGCTGGTGCCGCCGATCACTGTGGCGGCGATAGCCCACAACTCGTAGCCGCTACCCACGGTCGGCGTCCCCTGCCCGAGGCGCGAGGCCCACAGAATGCCGACCAAGCCGGCCATCGTCCCGCTGCCGACGTAGCTGAAGATGCGTACGCGATCTACATTGACGCCCGATACCCGCGCAGCTTCAATGTTGCCACCGACGGCATAGATGTGGCGCCCCAACGTCGTCGAAGTGAGGATGAAGAAAGCCACGACGGCCACAACGACCAGAGTGACAAACATGATGGGAATTTGAAAGATTTCGCCTTGGCCCAGGGTGAGAAACGGGAAATCTGAGGGGAAAACGATGGGGTAGCCACGCGTGACGAAAGCTGCCGCGCCGCGCGCTATCAGCCAGGTGCCCAGGGTGATGATGAACGGTGGGATGCCGAGCTTCGTGACGCACAGCCCGTGCCAAGAGCCCACCAGGCCGGCGACAATCAGAACAATAACGATTGAAGGCGCGATGCCAAGTGGTGAGAGGGAGAGGAAGCCGATACCCTTCATCATGAGCGTCGCAACCAGCACACCGGTCAATGCCGTCATCGAGCCAACCGAGAGGTCAATCCCCCCGGTGATGATCACCAGCACCTCGCCGATGGCCAGGAGACCGAACGTCGCTACAAAGCGCATGATGACGGCGAGATTGGCCGGCTTTAGGAAAACGTTAGGGTTTCGCCACCAGAAGAACAAGCACAATGCCAGAAAGGCCATAATGATGCTCGCCTCGCGGAACCGGAGGATGGCGGACAACGTTCTGCTGCTCCATCCGGTCGATTCGCGGGGCTGGGCTGCGGTAGTTGCCATTTGTTGACCTCGCTTCTTGACCTGCCTGATTGATTCAGACGATGCTCCGAATGCCTGCGGTGAGCCCGACTGTCCGTGGTGTGCGAGACGTGCGAAAGCGTGCCACTATTACTATACACCTTGGACAGACAGTTGTCAATGCACCGCGCTGGTAAGCGACCGCTAAGTAGCCTCAACAAATATCTTGATAAGCTGGGCGAGGTCTCCCGACCGATGCCCCCTCTGCGTCTCGGTCGGGAGACCTTCGACGAGCATAGGCCGGCCAGCATGCTGAGTAGTGGGCGTATCGAAGCGTGCTGGCCGCACAACAAGCACACAAATGCACATTACAAACGGTCGTCTGGGCCGTGCCAGAGAGATTGTTCATCACCCCAATGCCAGTCTGGCAGCGACAGATCCACTGCTAGGCGATCCCAGCCGGCCCCAATTCGCTCCTGCACTGTTGACCAGCTCGGCACCCCGCTCACGGCGTCCACCCCCTCCACACCGCATGCTCCAACGGCCACGGCGGCCGTCATGGCACCGACCGGTGACAACCCTTTAACCACGCCGGCCAGGAATCCGGCCACCGTGCAGTCGCCGGCCCCCGTCGTCCCGCTGACGTCCACCTGAAAACACGGGGCCAGAAGTTCCCGATCCAGCCACTGCTCCACCGCTTGGGGGCAGCATGGGCCTATGTCGGCCAACCGATTAGGGTCATTCGTTGTACGCAGGTAGGCTCCTTGCTCGCCCAGCTTCAAGACGACGATGGCCGCTCCCAATTGCAGTAATCGATCCGATACCTCACCGAGCAGAGAACCATCTGCCCCTGGTACGACATCGGCCGGACCATGATGCTCTTGCATCCGCTCGAAGCGCTCACGATCCAACATGAACATGATTTCGTCGAAACTGGGCAGAAACACATCGACCTGGGGCAGCGCACGCTCCAGCAGAGCCGGCCAAGCCGCTCGGCCGGCTTCAGATTCTGGATCTGGTTTTGACATATCCAGCGACGTCGTGACGCCGCGTTCTTTCACGCGGCCAAGTAGCGCTGCCAGTTCTCGGCCTTCGTCAATGTACATCCGGCGCATGAGGGGCGGATAGCCGAAATGGAACAAGCATGCGCCATCCAACTGCTCGTACACGACGTCATCCGCACCGAACGTGTCATTCGGCCCCGGGTAGTGAAAGAAGATCCGATCCACGCCGGGGGGGTTGATCACGACTGTATACGAACTGTGTTCGCCCGCTGAGACGATCATGCCATCCGCCAGCGTGGGTTCATGCTGGCGCAACGTGTCCAGGATTGCACGTCCCACCAAGTCGTCGCCCACTTTACCCATCAGGCGAGTCCGTATGCCGAGCCGATGCAGAGCCAGACCGGCGTTCGGCACCGCGCCGCCTGTCGCCGTCACGGCCGGCCCGACTTCAAGGAGCTGCCCCGGTACGAAGAGGGCTTCAACTCCTTCTTCCCGGCCGGCAAACGTCGGGATGAAGTCCAGGCAGGTGTGGCCGGCTACGACTACTTCTGAATGTTCCTTCTGCACACTGATCCTTCCCATCACCCTTCATCTTGAAGGAAACCAGGTTTTTTCATCACTGAGTCAATCTGATCAGTAACCGTCCTTCGCCTACTTACGTCGCCGCTGAGAGGGTTGTCAAAAACCTGGTGTAACCGTTCAGGTAGTGGGACCCTTGCGAAGGTTTGCCAAGCGCATTCGGGTTGAGGTGCCCCTCACCAGTCGAAAATCGGCCTCTTGCCACGGTTATTCTAAACCTTCGCAAGGGTAGCTGAACGCTTACGTTCGTAGTAAGCCACGGAACGCAGTGGAGTGGCGTCGGGTCTGACGGCACTCCGTTACACTGCGTGCCTGACTACGAATATAACCTGGCGCCGTCAAGCCACTACGCTTTACCCAGATGTTTGTCGACCACGCCGGCTATCGCTTCAAACTCCGATTTCAGTGCTGGATACAGCGCGCGATAGCGTGGGTAGAAGTCCTCGTACACCGGTACGGCCGGCCCGGGTGTCACACGGTCCGTCCACCGAATCGCTTGCTGGCAAGCTTCGGCGACGTTAGAATAAACGCCGGCCCCCACGCCCGCCAGCAGGGCCGCACCATAGGCTGCCCCCTCGGTCACGTTGACGGTGGCAATCTCTGTGGCGAACACGTCCGCCAGAATCTGGCGCCACAGGGGGCTGCGGGCGCCGCCGCCAGAGGCGCGCACCTCGTCAAACGAGAGGCCCAACGCACGCATCAGCTCCAGCGAGTCACGCAGACCAAAGGTGACGCCTTCGAGCACAGCTCGCGTCATGTGGGCTTTTTGGTGCCGCAGCGTCAGGCCGAAGAAAACCCCCCGGGCGTTGGGATCGGGGTACGGCGTGCGTTCGCCGCTCAGGTAGGGGAGGAAGAGCAGCCCCTCACAGCCCGGTGGCACCTCGGCGGCCGCCTCGGTCAGGAGATCGTAGGCATCGCGACCGGAGTCGCTGACTCGGGCCCGCTCGAGGTCGCCTAGCGTATCCCGATACCAGCGGAAGCTGCCCGCTGCCGAGAGCATCACGCCCATCAGGTGCCACATGCCGGGTACGGCGTGGCAGAAGGCGTGGAGCCGGCCTTCCGGCTCAACCCGGTACTCATCTGAAGCGGCGAAAACCACCCCCGAAGTGCCGAGGGTTGCAGAGACCAGCCCTTCTGTGACAATTCCTGTTCCGACAGCCTGCGCGGCCTGATCGCCACCGCCGCCGGCCACCGGTGTCCCCTCCAGCAGGCCCGTTTCCTTGGCTGCATGGGCACTCACGCTCGCACTGACTTCCGGAGACTCGGTCACCTCGGGCAGCCACTCGCACGGCACCTCCAAGGCTTCCAGCATCTCATCCGACCACCGGCGTTGGCCCACGTCGAACATCGAGGTGCCCGACGCCCCCGACACCTCGCTGAAAAACCCTTGCGTCAGGCGGTAGCGCACGTAGTCCTTGGGCAACAGCGCCTTCGCGATCTGATCGTAGACCTCGGGCTCGTGCTCGCGCACCCAGACAATCTTCGGGGCGGTGAAGCCAGGCAAGACCGGGTTGCCAGTGAGCTCCAGGACCCGCTTTTCGCCGACCGCTCGGGTAATGGCCGCACACTGGGCCGCGGTGCGCTGATCGTTCCACATGATGCACGGGCGGAGAACCTCCCCATGAGCGTCCAGCAGCACCAGGCCATGCATCTGGCCCGTTAGACCGATGCCGGCCACGTCTTCGGCGGGCACTTCACTGTTCCTCAGCACCCGCTGAATGCTGGTGACGCTGGCCGCCCACCAGTCGGCCGGATTCTGCTCGGCCCACAGTGGCTGGGGCGTAAACATCGGGTACTCAGTCGTGGCGCTGGCNTTCACACCCCCCTCAGCATTGACTAGAAGAGCCTTGACTCCCGTCGTCCCCACATCGAGACCTATCAAATAGTCCATGTGCTCGCTTCCTTACTTATCAAGGTATGAGGTGACCGGCACTTACAGACATCGGCTCCAGACGACCTTTGAACACTTGGCATACCTCGTCATCCTGGGCGTCCCGAAGACAAAGTGCCGGTCACCTGAGTACTTTGACAATGTCACATTACCGCCCCACGTTGGGCGAAGGTCTCCTGACCGAGCGGCGTCCTGAGCCTGACGAAGGGCCCGTTTCGCCTCGGTCAGGAGACCTTCGGCGATCAAAGGGC
>JAANWY010000015.1 GCA_018263655.1 Anaerolineales bacterium
GAACATATGTTCGTGTATAATGCGTTCCCCCGGTTAGATAACGATTGAGTCGGACTTGCGTGGCCCCTATCGACTTGAAGCCCTCGCTGGCTGCGCGAGTTCTATCCCTGCCTGAAGGAATCAGATATAGAGACGTGGGTCGCAAGCGCAAGCAGCGGCGGTTGGATGCGCTGGCGGCGTCGCTGCGCAAGCAGTATGGGCCGCGCGCTCTGCGGCGAGCGGAGACGCCCGGGGTCCCGCACGTGGCGACGGGGTTTCCACCGTTGGATGAGGCGCTGGGTGTCGGCGGGCTGCCGCGCGGGCGGATCACGGAGTGCGTGGGGCCGTACACCTCGGGCAAGACGACGGTGGTGCTAAAGGCGCTGGCCGAGGCGACGGCGGCCGGCGCCCTGGTGGCCGTCATCGATCTGGAACGCACGTTCAACCCGGACTACGCGCGACGGGCCGGCGTGGATCTGAGCCGCGTGCTCTTGCCGCCGGCCGAGGATCCGCTGCAGGCGCTGGAGGTGGTGCGCTATCTGGCGACCGAAGAGGGGGTGGGGGTGCTGCTCTTCAACGACGTGGCCAACTTGATCGGCCAGGATCACGCTGCGGCGTGGCTATCGGACACGCTGCGCCGGATCACGGGCGCGCTGCACCGGTCGCGCTGTGCGCTGGTTTTCCTGACGACGACGCTGGGTGCTCAGGATCTGGCCGAGGGCTATCCGAGCGGGTTCGCGCTGGCGCACTACGCGGCGGTGCGGCTGGGGTTCGAGAAGACGGAGGGGTGGACACAGTGAAGGGTTTAGCCGGCATGGGGGTGTGGAGCTCGTCGGCCAGCTCGGCGTTGGCCTGGGCAACCAGGTTCATGAACAGGCCGTGCAGGGAGCGGCCGGCGTGCCGGCTGATGCGGGCGACGCGATGCGGCTTCAGGTAGACCAGAAAGCTGGCTAGCATAATGTGGGTCTGGACTACGAGTGGGCACTGAATGAATGCTCGGTGAACCGAACATGCCGCGAACCGGGATGTGGTCATGACCTGGATCGCGAACCTGGCGTAGTCTCGCTGACCCATGATACTAAATGGGGTGCAGACTGTCAAGTAGGTCTGACTTCGCTGAACGCTTACTCGGTATGCGCTCCACCTCTACGCTACCGGCCCCCCGCCTGGCCGCACAAAGGCTTCGTCGACTTCGGCTGCTACGACCGGGGCCGGCTTAGCTGCCAGCAGCCCATCGAAGAGCGGCAACTCACCCGTGTGAACCGCGTGGTACGCGTAGAGGAACATAGCCGCCGACCACGCCTGCTGAGCAAACCCCATGGGGTGGCCACTCTCGCCGTGCATCCACTCGTTGAATTCCCACTCATCGGCCAGGCCCTGGTGATTGGCATCGGCCAGCGAAATCAGCAACCGCTCAGCCTCCGACAGCCAGCCGTGACGCACCAGGGCGGCCACGTGAAAGCCGCCGATCATGGGCCAGATGCCGCCGTTGTGGTACTGATGGGGTAAGTTCAAGTTGCGGCTGCGATAGTACTCGCGCCAATTGGCTTCACCGGGGTAGATGGGGGGGTGGATGGCTTTCGTAGGGTACGGCTCGGCCATGCCCACTTGGTGCATGTAGCGCACGATGTGCTCGGCGCGATGGGCGTCGGCCACGCCGGCCAGGACGGCCAGCAAGTTGCCCAGGCTGTCGCACCAGTCGCCATACTCGCGGAAGGCGACCCACGGCAGGTAGAAGGGCCGGCTGGAGATGGTGCCGATGTTGTGATAGAGCATGAACCACTCCAGGCGCATGGCCTTGAGCTTTTCCAGGTGCTCGGCGAAGTGCTCGGCCACCCAGCAGCGGTCTATCCACATCAGCAGATTCAGCCGTTCGTGGATGCCGGCCGCGCCCACCTCGGGCGGGTGACTGTCGACGTCGGCCGGCAGATGCTGAGCCAGCTCCTGGAACGCCAATATCGCCGCGTAGTAGAGCACGTTATCGTACAGCACGTTGTAGCGCACCGCCAGCAGGTCCATCCAATCGCCGGCCTCCGGCACCTCCAGCAGACCGCACTCATTCATATCCTGGTATTCCAGCCAGATCAAAGCCCGATCGATGCTGTCCCAGTGGTCCACGAGAAAAGCGACGTCGCCCGTCATCTGAAAACAGAGGTAGTGCCCCAAGATGTACCACAGGTTGGAATCCAACGCGCCGGCGTTCTCGGTGCTGACGTAGCCCGTCTCGGCGTTGACGTTGAGCTGGATCAGGCCGTGGGGTGATTGGTGAGCGCTCATTGTTTCTAAGGAGGCTCGGCCGGCCGCCATCAGCTCCCCATCGCCGCTGGCCACAGCGCCCAGAAAGGTGATCGTGCTGTCGCGCGCCCATATCTGCGGGTAGCCGGCCGACAACCCAGAGGCGCGGAACCCCTGCGGCGTCGCACAGTTGCAGAGAATGTCGATGGCTCGCTGCCGAGCCTCGTCGATCAGTTTGTCAGAATTCATCGAATGACGTAGTAGGCCACGCCGCCGATCGTCAACACGGGGATGAGGGCCACGCCGGCGAGTGCCCAGCCCCGCCACTGACGGACTGCAGCCAGATAGGAGCAATTGAGGGTGCCGATGGCCCCGACCACAACCGCCAGTGCAGCCGGCAAGATTGAAGTCGTCGGCAAGACGCCCGGCAAACCCACACTGGGCGACAGAAGCGCGAAAATCCCCAGCAGGTACGACGCAACAACGGCGAACAGAAGGAGCCATCCGACGCGAGCAATTCGCGGGTTCTCAGCGTCGGATGTTCTGATGATGCCGATGACGGACACGATGGTACCGACTGTCGAGACGGTGAAAGAGGCAGCAGAGAACAACATATTGGAAGGCACCTTCTACTTCGACATTGTCAAACTACTTACGCGACCACTCCCTGAGGCCGGCTCTATTGTACCAACAATCTCCTCCATGCGCAACCGAACGTTGATCTTCTTGGCCTCCAGGAATTCTAAACTCGATTTGTCACAAGCGCGCATTCATTCACCTAACGTAGCCGGCGGTGGTTCAGTCAGGCCTGCCTGTGCGCCTGCCTGTAGCCAACACGGCAGACAGGTGTCCCGCACGCAGACAGGAGACCGGCCACAGCAGGGGGCCGAGTGGGTTTTGCAAAATGACCGGTTCCTTGGTATAATCCGCGTACAACTTTCCATCCCCCTCACGACAACGTTAATGAAAGGAGGTCATGCAAAAGAGCACACACAGCCAACCTTCTTCACCCGCACGTTTCTGTCGACAATCTAGCATCCACATTCCAACTCAAGGAGGAGAGGAGTTTCTAAAATGCATTCCAGACTTCGATGGTTGATCGCACCCCTTCTGCTAATCGTGTTTTTGTTCACAGCCTGCCAGGGTGTCATGGTGACGCCGGCAGACCAACAGCAAGAAGAGGTCAGCACCGAACTGAACGTCCTCTGCACCCCCCAGGTTGAATGGTGCGAGGGCATGAAGGCCGAATTCGAAAAAGCGAACCCCGACATCACCGTCAACTTCGTGCGCATGTCCAGCGGCGAATCGCTGACCCGCCTGCGCAACGAGAGAGACAATCCCCAGTTCGACATCTGGTGGGGCGGCCCTATCGACAGCTTTGTTGCCGCCAAGCAAGAGGGGCTGCTCGAAGCATATGACGCCCCCAACATGGCCAACATCAAGAACCCCGATCTGATGCTCGACCCCGATCACTACTGGGTCGGCATCTACGTTGGTTCGCTGGGCTTCGCCACCAACGAGGACTGGCTGGAAGAGAACCCCGGCGTCGAAGCACCGACCTCGTGGGATGACCTAATCCAGCCCGAGTTCGAGGGCCAGATCATGGTCGCCCATCCCTCCAGCTCCGGCACATCTTACACACATCTGTGCACCGTGCTACAACTGATGGGTGAAGAGGAAGGCTGGGAATACGATAGACAACTCGCCCAAAACGTGCTGCAGTTCACTAAGAGCGGCGCGGCGCCGGCCAAGTTTGTGGGCCAGGGCGAAGCCGCCGTTGGCATCGTCTTCTCTCACGACATCGTTGCCGAGCAGGAAGCCGGCTCACCGTTGGTGCTCACCTTCCCGCAAGAAGGCACCGGCTACGAGATCGGTGGTATGGGCCTCATCAAGGGCGCCGAGCATCTGGATGCTGCTAAGAAGTGGTTCGACTGGGCGCTGGAACCTGAGACGCAGGGACTTGGCCCCAAGTACGACGCCTTCCAGGCCCCGACGGTCGAGGGCGCCGAAGCCAGCCGGCCCGAACTGCTCGAAGTCAACCTGATTGACTACGATTTCCTGTGGTGCGGCGAGCACAAGAAAGAGTTCGTCGACAAGTTCACCAACGAAATCGCCGGCGCAGAGAACCTGAAGAAGTAACTGACTGACCTCCTCCGTTCTCTCTGGCCTGAAACCGACATCGTGCATCGAACGACAGGCCAGAGAGAACGGGCCTTTGACTGCTCATATCACACAAAGGTATTCGCATGGCTGAACTTCCTCTCGAATATACAGCGGCTGATCGGCCGGTTCCAGCCTGGCGGACGAGCCTACGGCGTCGTTATCGCGAGTTCAAACTGATCGGCCAGGACCCCATCCTGAGCATGGGTTTGTTTCTGGTTGGCATCTTCGTTTTCCTCTTCGTCTTTTTTCCGCTGCTAAGGGTAATCTGGCAAGGCTTTTTCGACCCCACGACCGGTGCGTTCAGCCTCAAGTACTTCGCTCAGTACGTCGATCCATATTATCAAGCTTATCACTTTCAGGTGCTACGCGATACGATCACAATGGGCGTCATGACTGCCGCCGGCGGGACGATTCTCGGCTTCATCTTCGCCTACACCATGGTCCGCTGCGCGGTGCCGTACCCGCGCCTGCTGCACTACCTGACACTGTTGCCAACAATCTCACCGCCGTTTGCCATTGCCATCGCCTCCATCCTACTCTTCGGACGCTCAGGCCTGATCACTAAAGATCTATTGGGCATCCGGTTTAGCCCAGGCGTCAATGATATCTACGGGCTAGACGGCTTGGTGTTCGTCCAGATCATCACCTATTTCTCAGTGGCCTATCTCATCATTCGCGGCATGCTGGAGCGGCTGGATCCGGCCATGGAAGAAGCAGCCCTCAGCCTGGGCGCCAGCAAGTTTCATATTTTCCACACGGTGACACTGCCACTCCTAATTCCTGGGCTGGCCGGCGCCTTCCTACTCCTTTTCGTCGAGGCCCTGGCCGACCTCGGTAACCCGCTACTGATCTCGGGTAACACGAGCGTCCTCTCGGCCGAAATCTACCTGGCCATCAACGGGCAGTATGACCAACAAAAGGGCGCAGCGCTGTCACTCGTGCTCCTCATCCCGACGCTGACCGTATTTCTACTACAACGCTACTGGGTCAGCCGGCGCTCCTACGTCTCAGTGACGGGCAAGCCGACCGGCGGCCAGCTCACGGTAAAGGAACCCTACATCCGCTGGTCCTTTATCACGTTTACGACCTTGACCTTGATTCTCATTCTATCACTATACACCTCCATTCTGCTGGGCTCCTTCACCCGGCTTTGGGGCATCGACTACACGCCGGATTTGAGTCACTACGGCAAGGCGCTGGGGCGGGGCCTGAATGCCGTGCTCTCGACCACCTTCCTCTCGGTCATAGCCACCCCCATCGCCGGCCTTATCGGTATGGTGATCGCGTTCTTGGTCGTCCGCAAAGCCTTTTCGGGCAAAGAAGCCCTGGACTTCACGTCCAATCTCGGCGGCGCCGTCCCCGGTACCATCCTCGGCATTGGCTACATCATCGCTTTCATCAAGGCCCCGACGTTCGTTGTTGGCTTGCTCTACGCCTTGCTGGCCGGCTATCTCGTCTCCAGAACGGTCTCAAACAACCGGCGGCGCATCCTGATCGTGGCGACGGGGACCCTCATCGGATACGGCTTGTCCCGTCTTCCAGGTGTCATATTCATCGATTCATTCTGGCGCTATCTGCTTGCTCTGGGAACACTTGTCCTGGCCGGCGCAATGTTCCCCTTCGTGCCACCGGCCAGACGCCGAGGTGCAATACTTGCGCTGGTGATCATGGCCGGCGGACTCATCGTCTACAACCTGAGCCCCTTGCTTACCGAACCGCTGGCCACTTGGGGCCGAGCGATGTCGAATCGCACGCTTTCGCGCCTTACGATCAAGACCGCCAGCGCGATTCGTGTGTTCACCCAGCCGACGATGACCATACTGGGGTACACTTATCTGGTGGCGGCGCTCTTCGTCGTCACCCGCGCACGGGAGCGTGCACGCGCCTGGATCGTCACTGCGTTGCTGGCTTTGTGCGCGGCGCTGGTGTTTCAAGGCAAGCCATTGGCTCTCGTTGGTACGCCCTACATTGTCATCGCCGCCTACGCCGTGCGCAGCACCTCGGCCACCGTGCGCGCCGGCATCGCCGCGCTGCAGCAGATTGATCCGGCTATCGAAGAAGCGTCCACCAGCCTGGGCGCCGACACACAGCAAACGTTCCGCAATATCACACTGCCCCTAATCCTGCCGGCCTTCATCGCCGGCCTGATTTTCGCCTTTGCCCGCCACATGACCAGTCTCTCGGCCATCATCTTCCTCACGACAGCCGAGTGGCCCATCCTGACCGTGTGGATTCTCAGCGAGGTTGAGCAGGGAGGCATGAGTACTGCTGCTGCCTACTCGATGATCTTGATCTTCATCGTCCTCGCCGCCATCGGTCTCATGTACGCCTTCGTCGGCCAGGCGTTCGGAGCGCGAGAAGGCATTGACTTGACACTGGGAGGAGGCTAAGCATGTTCCTACGCTTAAGAAACCTAACCAAGGTATTTGCCGGTCGCGGCGGCGAGGCAGAAGTCGTAGCCGCCGATAACGTGAACATCGACATCGAAGAGGGCGAGTTCTTGACCTTGCTGGGTCCTTCCGGCTGCGGCAAGACGACGACCTTGCGGTTGATCGCCGGCTTCGAGTTCCCCACCCAGGGTGAGATCGTCCTGGATGGTAAACGAATCAACGACCTGCCGCCCAACAAGCGTGATATGTCGATGGTTTTCCAGAGCTATGCCATCTTCCCCCATCTCAGCGTCTTCGAGAATATCGCTTACGGGCTCAAGATCAAGCAGCTGTCACGTGACAAGATCAAGCAGCAGGTGGCCGAGGTGCTGCGCTTGACCGAGCTGACTGGCCTCGAAAACCGCGCGCCGAATCAGCTCTCGGGTGGACAACAACAGCGGGTGGCGCTAGCGCGCGCGCTGGTCATGGAGCCGAAGGTGCTCTTGCTCGACGAGCCGCTGTCGAACCTGGATGCCAAGCTGCGCGACCAAATGCGCACCGAAATCCGTCGCATTCAGCAAACTCTCGGCATCACGAGCGTGTACGTCACCCACGACCAGATTGAGGCCATGACTTTGTCGGACCGCATTGTTGTGATGAACAAGGGTCGGGTCGAACAAACCGGAGGGCCGGCCGACATCTACCGCCATCCGGCATCGGCGTTTGTCGCCGATTTCATCGGGCACACAAACTTCGTACCGGGTACGGTCGTCGAGAGCAGGAATGGCCGGCTGAACGTGGAAGCCCTGGGTCAGACGCTATCCGTACTCAAACCCGAGCATGAGCTTCAACCTGGCGATGTCGCACAGCTCGTCGTGCGCCCTGAAATGGTGCAAATCGAGGGCGAATACCGTCACTACACCGGCGTCGTGCGCCGCGCATCCTTCCTTGGCGACCGCATTGAATACGACGTCGAGATCGATGGTGAGCGCATTGCCGCCATCGAATACGACCCTCGACGTATGACGATCCATCCGGAGGGCAGCGCGATCAGTATCGGCTTCCTCGAAGACCACATCTATGTGTTGCCTCGCGACGCGTGATGCCGAGGTGCGCTAACGACTTGTCACCTGACAACTTTTTAGTGCGCCCGCAATGCCGAAGACGCTTGACACATCTGCCAGCTTGTACTACCATGGTGACTACTCGGGCACTGCATGCCTGCGCCAAAATAGACCGGAAAAGATGGGGGTGTGGGGGCGGCCGCCCCCACACCCCCATCTTTTCCGCATTTCTCAACTGCGAAGGCAGTTACCTACCATGAACACAACGCCGCACGTCGAGTTATCAGTCGAGTGACACAGCGGAGGTGATAATGACAAAACCGCAACACTACACCGCCCACGAGGCGGAGACGTTCGGCGACGAAGCGCCAGGTGTGACGATTCGATGGGTCATCGACGAAAAGCACGGCGCCGAGAACTACGCCATGCGCATCATCGAAGTGGAGCCGGCCGGCCACACCCCGCACCACACCCACTGGTTCGAGCACGAGAACTTCATCATCGAAGGACAAGGCGAAGTCACCGTCGGCGATGAAGTCCACCCCATCGGCCAAGGTGACGTTGTTTTTGTACCCGGTGGCGTAAAACATCAGTACCGCAACATCGGGGACACCCCCCTCAAGTTCATCTGTGGCATCCCGATGGACTGGATCAAAGACGCACGGAAGTAGGAGGATGGAAAATGGAGTATGGATGGTGGAAGAAGGAAGGGGGAGATGAAAAATGGGAGAGCACTCTTCCCATTTGCCGTCTTCCATTCTCCATTCTCCACCATCCATACTCCATTTTCCACTTTCCAT
>JAANWY010000150.1 GCA_018263655.1 Anaerolineales bacterium
CGGTTGGTGAAGAGGTTGCCGGCGGCGTAGAGGTCGGCGTGGATGTTGTGGAGATCGACGACGTGCTGGTGGGAGAAGGCGTCGCGCTATTCGTCGGCATTGCCGTCACTGTTTGAGTGGCTGCCGTCGTCGGTGATGAGGTAGGTGTGGATGTCGAACTGAGTGTACTCGTTGGCGTCAGTGTGATCGTCGCTGTTCCAGTTGCTGTGGGAGCGAGGGTCGCCGTCAAAGTCGCTGTCGGCTGAGCCGGCTCCTGCGAGATAGCAATCGTTCCCGATTGGGTCGTCACTTGCCGGTCGGCGCCGGAATCGGGCCACACCCGGGCCTGGACGTCGGTCAGGAGGGCGTTTTCGAGACCGACTGATGTCTCGCCCGTCTGCTTGGTCCGCAACGTGACGTCTGCCAATACGACAGTGCCTGTCGGGCCGGGCGCCTGCGGATCTGCCTCCAGGTAACTGTAGGCGCCGAAGAGGGTCCGGCCGGCTGCGTTGTCGATAGTTGGACCGAGGGTGCCCACAGTCCGGCTGTTTGTCCCACTTAGCTCGCCCACATCTGCGGCGCTGACAACTTCCAGGTATTGGCTATCATAGACCAGACGGAACTCGTAGCCGGCCAATCCATATGGGTCCATCTGCGCCGCCAAGTCCGCCACAATTTGCACGGCGAATGTCTCGTTCACCGTCACCATCTGGGCAGCCGGACCAACCCGCATCGTGACCGACGAGCTATGTGCATGGAGCCAACCCCTCTCAGGCGAAACAATCAAAGCGATAATGGCTATAGCGAAGGCCGCACGACCGATCTGTTCAAGCCGCTCTCGTATACCTCCCATATCCCCCTTTACCTCTACTTCCAAAGGGTTACGCCCCAAAGGGTTACGCCCATGATTTTATCCACAACAACGGGACCGGTCAACTGGGACTCCATAGATATACGGCAAAACCTAGGGGAAATTCACGGGGAATTCATACTCGATAAACAGTGAAGCGATCTTCAATGATATAATAGTGTTGATTTATCATTTGTCCACTGCTTGCCGCGCACTTCAGTCATGGAGGACTACGTTGAAAGTCAAACATCGCTTCTCGTTGTCAACGCCCACCCACATTGTTAGCGCTTGCATTCTAGGACTCGTTGCGCTCCTCTCCCCCTTCATCTTACCTCAGATAGGTAAATACACCAACTCGCCGGCTTCTGCGGCACCAGCAGCGGCCAGCGGCGGCCTGAGGTTGCCTGACGATACTGGCATCGCCGGCACACTGCCGAATGCCATCACCCACTCAATGGGCAATGATCACCAATCAATGTCAACCGATCCTGCCACGACAACGCCTACTGTGACATTGACAGCAACCTTCACGCCGACATCTACGCCGACATCTACTCCGACTAACACACCGACGCCCACGCCGACCAATACACCGACACCCACCCCGACTAACACACCAACACCCACCCCGACTAACACACCAACACCTACCCCGACCAACACACCAACACCGACCAATACGCCGACGCCAACTCCCACGGACACAACGCCGACACCGTCGCCGACCGCTATGCCACCACCGTATATCGATGAACTGTATCCGAATCAGGGCGCCAATACAATCCCCAACGAGATCAACATTCGCGGCGCCCACTTCATGAATGACGCGGTCGTAACCCTGGATACGTCACCACCCATGACTTTAACTCACGTCATCTGGTTGGACAGCGAAACGCTGCGCGCTACCGTCCCGGCCGGCCTGGATAGTAGCACCTACCATTTGCGTGTCGTCAATCCAGACGGGGATCAGAGCAATACACGATCCTACACCGTCGTCGACCCAGTGGCTGATGATGATGTCTATGCTAACCCATATGAACTCTACACCGATCCGGTGAGTATCCATGAAGGAGATCCAGTTGACCTGTACCTGATGGTTCACCGTCAAGGAGGCAAGAGCACAGTTGCCAACGTCGTCGTACGTTTCTATAACGGTAACCCCGCCCACGATGGCGAAGTTATCGGAGATGGACACGTCCCTCTCCTAGGTCCCAACGGAAGTCAGATGTCAACGGCCGTCAGGTGGGATACCACCGGAGAGCGCGGCAAGCATATGATTTACGCGGTGATCGATCCTGATGACGAAATAGAAGAAACTGCTGAGGGCAACAACATTGTCAGAAGGGAAATCGCCGTCGAGAGACCGCCTGTTGACACATCTCCACCGGAGGTGACAGCTTTCCAGATCAATCAGGGAGTCGAGATCACACAGTCCCCGGGTGTCGTATTAGACGTCCGGGCAGAGGATCAAGGCGGTTCTGGTGTAGATGCTATGTTCTTCGTGGAATTCACATTCAATCAGGCCGTTTTGCAGTGGGTGCCGGTACAGAACTCCGATTGGCTCCCCTACTCGACTCGCTATCATTGGACCCTGTTGGAAGACAGCGCCGGCATGCACTATTTGCAGGCTTGGGCAGCCGATGGGGCAGGTAACATCTCGTTGTTTCCAATGAAGGCACGCATAAACTACGTACCCACCACGGATCACGTCGAGGCGAAACAGGTTCGTCTATACCGCCAGCAACTCATCGAGGGGCAACACCTCACCGTGACAGTGACGCCCCTCAGTGGTGATCCCGATCTGTACGTGTGGTCACCGAACGCAGTTGATCCGCCCTGGGTCAGCAACCTCGGTGGTACGGCTGAAGATCAAGTCAGCTTCGTGGTTGAGGAGGAAGGCGTTTATCAGATCGAAGTCTACGGTTTCACTGCAGCCGAGTACATGATCAGTATCGAAGTCAGGGACGGAACAGTATCCCAGCAAAGTGCGGGAATAGATGCAGCGACCATCACCACCATCACCCATCGAAGTACCGCCAAGACCCCTCGCTCTAAACCGGTGACGGCAGTGAATGACGAGCCAGCCGGCCAGATGGCAGTGCCGCCTGCTGATCTATGCCATGACATTGACGGAGACGACTGGGTCGATGTCACTGATGTGGCGAAAGTGGCCGCCCGTTGGCTAGAAGATGCCGGCGAACCCTATGACGTAGATCAGAATGGCAGTGTGAGTGTATCAGACATCATGCGCGTGGTTTCGCAGTGGGGTCAGAGCTGTATATGCCGCGACATCAGCGGAGATGACCTGATAGCTATAGCTGATGTTAGTGAAGTGGCTGACCAGTGGCGCCAGGACGCCGGCCGCCTGTACGATCTGGATCTGAGTGGTATGGTCACGATCTTGGATATTATGCAAATGACTAACAGTTGGGGGCAGACTTGTCAATAACGAGGACTTGCGCAGTGCAGGGGACATGGCGCCCTTTGCGCTTGGGGTACTCGATTTCAGAAAGGGTGGAGGTGCATTACCGCCCGGCGAGCGCGAGCACACGCCCGATGGTTCGGAGGAGGACGATCACGTCGAGGAATATCGATTGGTGTTTGATGTAGTAGAGATCGTACTGGAGCTTCATCAGGGCATCCTCAACCGAACTGCTGTATCCGTAGTGAATCAGCGCCCAGCCGGCCATGCCGGGCTTCACAGCGTGGCGCAGCCGGTAGAAGGGAATCTCCTCGGCCAGTTGATGTGCGAACACCGGGCGCTCAGGGCGCGGCCCCACGATGCTCATCTCGCCTCTCAATACGTTGAGAAACTGTGGCAATTCATCGAGGCTAGCGCGGCGCAGGAGCCGGCCCACGCGGGTGACACGCGGATCGTTTTCCTCGGCCCAGGCAGCACCGTCCGTTTCAGCATTGGGCCGCATGCTGCGGATCTTGAAGACGCGAAACGGGTTGCCGGCCTTGCCCACGCGCTCCTGTGTGTAGAACAACGGGCCAGGTGAGTCCACGTACACCGCAAGGGCGATGAAGGGCAACATCAGGCCGAAGAATAGCAGCCCAACCGACGCCACCAGTAGATCAAAGGCCCTTTTGAGCCCGGGGTAGATGTTGCCCGTGCTCGGATGATCGAGAGGCAGCATGATGTGCCAGTGGTTCCCCACGTGCTCCACCGGCACCCGGCCGGTGAGCTCTTCGTAAAGCTGAGCCATCGCCGCGACGCGAACCCCCCGCTCCTGACACGTCATGAGCGCCTGGATCAGCTCCGCATGCATCTCGCCGGTCACCGCGACGACAATATCGGAGATGCCGTGGCGCTCAATCAGCTCCGTCAGATTATGTCGCGAGCCGATTACGGGCACCTCGTGAACGGCGCATTTCTGCTTGGCCGGATCGTCATCGACGAAGCCGACGAGCTGATAGCCAGCACTGAAGTTCTCCTGAATGGCCTCGACGATGGTCGTGCCGGCCCAGCCGGCGCCCACCACCAGCGTGCGCCGCCGAAAGGCCGTGCGACTGAACAACCGGCCGTAGGTTAGCCGCCAGGCCGTCAACGATCCAAACGCCAGCGCGGTGAAATACAGGATGAAGAGCCGGGGGAGCGCATCGCGCGGCGAGGCGAAGTAGATCACCAGGTAGACGGACAGGCTCAGGCCCATGGCCCACGCCAGGCTGTGCAGGGTGGTCATGGGGTCCATCGCCGCGCTCAGATCGTACAGGTCGGTGATGGTCGCCGCGACCAGCCAGAGGAAACTCAGAAAGACAAACCAGTGGACCTGCGAGACGACGAACCCGATGGAGAAGACGTCCGAGGAACGCCAGGCCCAGATGGCGAGAGATGCCAGGACAGCAAGGTTCACCAGCAACACGTCCACCGCCAAGAGCAACTTCCTACGCTCGGCGATCTGGAGGGGCAGTGCCGGCCGTTTTGTCACGTGTTCGATGGAATGAGTTGTATTATGGGGTGGGGTCATGCGATGTCTAACCGCCTCATTCAACAAGCTGCCGGCGCAGGACGCCGGTCGCCAAGCCGGCCGCCGCAGCGCACGCACTCGCAAGCAGATACGCTGGCGCCACGAGACCGAGCATGGGATCGGTTCGCCACGCCCGGCGGACCAGGCCGGCCGCCGTGACGAGGAACACGACCAGCGCGACGCCGGCCATTAGCAACAAAGGACGCCATACCAGTCCACCAACCAAACCTAACCCGATGAGGGGCGCCAGCGCAATTTGGAGCTTCTGGGACTGAGGCGTCCGCGAGTCATCGGCCACTTTGCCGGGGTGCCGGCCGTACACGGCCGCGCGCCAGAAGGCATACTTGAACTTGCGCCGGACGTAGGCCCAGAGGGATTCGGGATGCGTGTGATAGACGACCGCGTCAGGGGCGAAGACCAGCTTGTGGCCGGCCTCGGCCAGGCGGAACGAGAGATCGACGTCCTCAGCGCCTAGCATGGTGGTGTCAAAGCCGCCGGCTTCCAAGAAAGCGGCGCGCTGATAGGCCGCAGTGGCCGAGCTGATGAAATCGATGTACCGGCGCTGAGCCACGCGCTCGTACCGCTGATCGTACTCCAGTTGAACGAAGCGGGGCAGGAGACCCTGCTGCTGGGTGCGCACCCACCCGCCGGCACCCACCACGGCGTCCTGACTGAGCGGGCGCACCATCTGTTCCAACCAGTGGGGGGCCGGCTCACAATCGGCGTCGAGAAAGACGATGACGTCGCCGCGCGCAGCCTGGGCGCCGGCGTTGCGGGCCGCGGCGGGTCCTTGGTGCGGCTGGCGTAGGAGCTTGATGGACGACAGATCTTCGGCACTGTTCGGCTCGAACTGCCGGTCGCCGGCTAACGTTGCGAAGTCAGTCGGATTGCCTGAGTGCCCAAGCTCAGAAGTCAGCGCCTCAGACTGGATATACTGTTCGACGACATCGGCTGTGTCGTCCGCGGACCCGTCATCGACGACGATGATTTCGTACCGATGGCGCGGTACGGTCTGGTGTTGGACAGCGCGGAGCGTGGCGAGGATCGTGTGCGCGGCGTTGTATGCGGGAATTACGAGGGAATAACGGATGGAAGTCAACAGGTGGATAGTAGACTGGTTGACCATACGCTTTACAAGGGGATGAATAGTGGACGATCTTCATACTCCTCGGCTGTAGAGACAACCCAGATCATATAAAGCTCTTCTATGACGCGTCCAATGCCAACATCGGGCCGGATCCAAAAGAGACCAGGGATATGTTGGCCGGCGGCAAAGTGATCAGATAGATGCTCAGGGATCGTACTTCGGTTTTCAGTCACGAGGATGTAGCCATTCTCCTCGATCCAGTCGAGAAGGTCTGGGTCGGATATTCCTGCAGGTGGAGCTTCTGGGTCGCCAATAGCCAACACATTGATCTTAGGATCCAGCCGGCGCAATTGCCGCTGAATGGCCCGGTCGACGTGCTCGTCAAGCAGGAAGCGAAGCTTCACGTGCTCACTGTCGGAACTGATAGTGGTCTCTCCTCATCCAACACGCGCCGCTCTCGTTCCAACCGCTCTCGCAACGTGCGTACAAACCCCGAGGGCTGACGCTGTTGTTCTTGCCACGCCTCTTCCTGTCGTTGTCTCACTCGTTTGAGATAGTCCTCTACCTCTTCTCGGTTCGCCAGGTAGTAAGTAATCGTCGCATGGACTTGCTCAAGGGAGAGGGTTGGATAACGGAGGACAATCTCCTCTGGGCCCGCCCCCACCCGGCAATCGCGCACCACGGTCTCGATGCCCACACGTGTACCCGCGATTCGAATAGCATCCTCACCGATGAACTCGAAATATCTTTTCAGTTCCATGACTCTCCTCGTCTTATTGCGTCTCAGCCAATCACGCCGATCAGGACTTCCTCTTCTCGATTAGCAACTACTCAGACTACCGCCCTCGCAGTTGCGAAATGCGGAAAAATGGGGTCGGTGGGGGGCGGCCGCCCCCCACCGACCCCATTTTTCCGCACTCTTCTTGTGTAGGCACGAAGTGCCTGAGTAGTTACCTCGATTATACACGTGGCGATGAGGATGAACAAACAGTGTCCAAGAGCGACTCAGGGCGAGCCGTTTGCCACGAGAGGCTGAGCGCCCCCAGCACAACCGGCGGCAGAAAGACGATGGCGTAGAGGAGGAAGCTATAGCCTAAGGCGGTGCCGCGCTCAACACCGAAGAAGCCCAGGGCCAGGATGCACAGATAGTGGAAGACACCCAGCTTGCCGGGGGCCGAGGGGACGGCGACGCCAACTTGGAGGACGGCCAGGAGGAATAGGGCGGCGGTCAGAGAGAGATCAATGCCCAGGGCGCGGAAGGTGAAGTAGTTGACCAGGACGCTGAGAGACAAGACGGCGAAGGACCACAGTTGAAGCTGCAGACCGACGCGGGGGGAGCGCAAGACGTCCAGGCTGCTCAGCGCCAGACCGACACCGCGCCGGACGCGCTCCTGCCACTCGGCCGGCAGAAAGCGAGCCAATCGGTCTACCAGGCTCATAAGCTGCGATTTGCCGCAGGAGACGACGATGGCGGCGCCGAAGAAAGCACCAGCGAAGGCCGCCAGGCCAACGCGCGAGTCCTGAAACCAGGCCGGCAGCGCGACCACGGCCGGCATAAAGAGCAGCAGAATCAGCACCATCAGGATATCCAGCCACTTCTCGATGGCGATGGTGCCCAAGGTCAGGGCGCGACTGCGGTCTTCGCTGCGCCCCATGAAGTAGACGCGAGCGATCTCGCCCGCGCGGGCCGGCACGACGATGTTGAGCATCTGACCGATGAGGAGGATGCCGGCCAGGCGGGGGATGCGGAGGCCGGCGTGGTTCGGGTGGTAGAGCAGTTTCCAGCGCACAGCGCGCACGAAGGGGCTGAGGAAGACCAGGGTAAGGGCCAGGGCGACGAACCGATAGTCGGCCTCCGTAAACGCATCGACGATCTGTCCGACGGGTGTTCCCCGAAAAGCCAACCACAGGAAGAGCAGGCTAAGGGCTGTCCCCAGGAGGAGGCGTAGGGGGCGAAGGTTCAGTTGTAGTCGTTCAGTCAGCGTTGGCATGGGAGAATTGTATCGCGACATGAGTAGAGTTGGTTTGATTTCGGTTGTAAGTTGGGTACTTGGACCGCGATGCTCACGAAGGGGCACGAAAGGGAAAGAGCGCTCTGCCGTATAGTTCGCCTATATTGGGCGATCCTCTTGTTGAACGATTTGCCAAATCGTTCTACAGGCCTCCCGCTTGGCCGATGGCGGCGATTTGTACAACGATTTGCCAAATCGTTCTACAGGCCTCCGGCTTGGCCGATGACGGCGATTTGTACAACGATTTGCCAAATCGTTCTACAGGCCTCCGGCTTGGCCGATGGCGGCGATTTGTACAACGATTTGCCAAATCGTTGGGCGACCTTGTTGAACGATTTGCCAAATCGTTCTACAGGCCTCCGGCTTGGCCGATGGCGGCGATTTGTACAACGATTTGCCAAATCGTTGGGCGACCTTGTTG
>JAANWY010000151.1 GCA_018263655.1 Anaerolineales bacterium
GCGGCCGCCCCCCAGCGACCCCATTTTTCCGGTCTCTTCTTGTATAGACACGCGGTGCCTGAGCAGTTACCCTCATCGTATTATTCATGCCAGGAAATTGTTCAGATGTGACTTCGTCACACCTCGCGTAAGCCGGCAGGCCGAAGAGTACCTTGTATTCCAGTGACCAACCCCACCCAAATCACCAAGGCTACGAGGGACAGCAATGCATAGAGGGCGATCACCCCAGCCGGCACTAAACTGAGCACCACTTGCCGAATCCCCCACCCGGCCTGAATCCAACTGACAAGTGTGTCACCTACCTGAAGCAGGCCGACACCGCCAATCTCTACCAGGCCTGGCGCTTCCGCGCTCAGGCCCACCCCTAACAACGACACCAGCGCGAATACCAGCAACGCGAGGGACCCAGCGAAGAGAGCGAGCGCCCCCGCCCAAGGATTTTGGTTCAGGCGTCGTCGAGGGAGCCGGCTCATCACCTTTGCCGTGAAATGTGTAGGGGGAGAAACTCGAGGGGCTGCCACGAGAAGTTGGTCAACCTGCTGGATGGTCGACCACTCAGCGCGGCAGGCCACACAGCCAGCCGTATGGGCTAACAGGGCGGCCTGCTGGTCCGAGTTAGCGCGGCCATCCAGCATCTCGTCCATCAGCCGGCTGGCATCTGCACAACGCATGGCATTAACTCTCCTTTCTCTGGAGACGGATTTTGAGTGCCCGGAGGCTCATCTCGTGTGGCGGGTTTCGGTGCCTCCATTGCCTCAGCCAACATCCGCCTCGCTCGATATAGCCTGGATTTCACCGCACTGACGGTCGAGTTTGTCACTGCTGCAATGTCTTTGTACGAGTAGTCGTACCAGTAGCGCAGGAC
This sequence comes from Anaerolineales bacterium, assembly GCA_018263655.1. Taxonomy (GTDB): domain Bacteria; phylum Chloroflexota; class Anaerolineae; order Epilineales; family JAANWY01; genus JAANWY01. Next base: position 866 of record JAANWY010000151.1, read on the forward strand.
GACCGCCAGGCGATAGTCGACCGGCAGTGTGTCAAGCAAGCCCTGGACGCGCCGATTGTCCGACCAGCGGATCGCGGACGCTTCGGGGTCAGGTGTCTGAGCTCGCAGGGGCTCCCAGGGAGGTAGGTCCTCCACCGACACCCAGTTGATCCGGCGACGACGCAGTTGATCGATACAGTAGTTCGATGCGATAGCGAAAAGCCACGACGAGAACTTCCGGCTTGGGTCATACGAATCGAGATTCGAGTACGCGCGCAGGAAGGCCTCCTGGGCTGCGTCTTCAGCGTCGCCGGCATTGCCCAACATGCGATAGGTCAAATTGTATATCGGCCTCTGATAAGCCTCGACCAGTTTCTCAAACGCCCGCTCATCTCCTTCGCGGGCCTGCAGAATCCAAGTGCGCTCAGCGTTCATTGGGTCCCTCCATGCACTCAAAAATCTTATACGTATTATACCATATAAGGTTGCAGGTTTCCTGACAGCGTACTTACGCGAAGCTGACATCCCAACCGCCCCACGTTGGGCGAAGGTCTCCTGACCGAGCGGCGTCCTGAGCGGCGTCCTGAGCCTGTCGAAGGGCCTGACGAAGGGCCCGTTTCGCCTCGGTCAGGAGACCTTCGGCGATCAGAGTCAGCTACCCCGGCGAAGGGCCTTTCAACCCGAATGTGCTTGGCAAACCTTCGCAAGGGTCCCCACCACCTGAACGGATACAAGCGGGCTACGCAATACAGCAGTACGTTTGCCTTATCTCACCGTCTTTGGTAGCATTGAGTCCATGGTAACCGTTCAGGGGTATCACGACTAGCATCCCGAGTAACGCGAAACGACGTCCTGAGCTTGACGAAGGGCGACGTTGAGCGCGTATCGAGGCGGCGTCCTGAGCGGCGTCCTGAGCCTGTCGAAGGGCCTGTCGAAGGGATGCTCCATGGGTTACCCCCTGAACGCTTACGAGTCCATGAAGTCAAGGAGTGAATCGTGAACTATCATCCCTTTATCGCTGTCGAGGGCGTGATCGGTGTGGGTAAGACGACCCTCGCCCGCCAGATACAACCCGACTTTGGCGCTCAATTGCTGCTCGAGGAATTCGAAGAGAACCCATTCCTGGCGGATTTCTACGCCGATCGCGAGCGGTACGCCTTCCAGACCCAGATTTTCTTCCTGCTCAGCCGATACCGGCAACAGCAAGCGGCGCCGGCCATGTGCCGGCAAGGGCTCGTCATCAGCGACTACACTTTCATGAAAGACCGCCTCTTCGCCAACCTGAACCTCCGTGGCGATGAGCTGACGGTCTACGAGCGGGTGCACCACGCGTTAGCGGAGAACATCCCTCTCCCCGACCTCATCGTGTATCTTCGCGCGGATACCGACACGTTGATGGAGCGCATCGCTATCCGTGACCGCCCGTACGAGCGAGATATGGACCGCGACTACATCGATGCCCTGAACCGGGTGTACGAAGGCTTCTTCACAGCCTACGGCGATTCTCCCGTCCTCATCATCGAGACAGATCGCTTGAATATTGTGACTGAGCCCGATGATCTTGACCTCGTGACAGGTCAGATTCGGGCCGCCGTCGGTCAGTCAGCGTGGCAGGACCCACTGCCGCAGCTCGATCCGCGAGAGACACTCACCCTTGCCGAGACGGAACGCCGGCTTGCGCGCTTCCAGGAGTTCCACCGCGCGCTGGATGTCGACAAGGGCTTCCTGACTGACGCCTACTTCAACTTCATCTGCTTGCAGGAGGAGGTAGGTGAGCTGGCCGCCGAACTCAAAGCTATCTGGGCTACGGCAGCAGACGAAGGCACTGATCAGAATCAAGCAATGGCACAGCGTCAGCCGGCTCTGCGAAGCGAACTAGCCGACTGCCTGGCCTATCTTCTAAAATTGAGCAACGACCTTGGCATTGATCTTGAAGAAGCGTACCTCGACAAAATGCAGATGAACGTGGGACGCTCCTGGAGAGCTAAAGAGGATCGGACGCAATGACTCAGCACACGAACGGCAACCCTCCCGAATTGGACGAAGTATTCAACTACGAGGGCGCCTACGGCGGAAGAAACTCACGCGACGAAATCATCCGCGCCCTGAAAGAGGCGCTGGCCATCATCGAAGATGCCTCACACGACGAGTTTGTGTGCACGAACTTTCGGATTGAGGGCATTTGGCGATGACGACTAAGCGCTTCGTTGCCGTGGCCGGCAATATCGGTGTCGGCAAGTCCACGCTGACGGCGCTCCTCAGCCAGCGCCTGGGGTGGAGACCCTTCTACGAGGCCGTCGATGATAACCCGTATCTGAAGGACTTCTACGCCAATATGCGGACCTGGAGTTTCCACTCCCAGGTCTTCTTCCTGTCGCGGCGCCTGCAGCACCACCGCAACATCATCGACTGCCCGACGTCCGCCGTGCAAGACCGCTCGGTCTACGAGGATGCGGAGATCTTCGCCCGCAATCTCTACCGTCAGGGCCGCATGCAGGACCGCGACTACGAGACCTACCGCGAGTTGTACGCAGCAATGAACCTCTTCCTACCACCGCCCGACTTGATCGTCTATCTACAGGCGTCGGTTCCGACGTTGCTCCGGCGGATCAATTTGCGGGGACGCGACTACGAGCGCGAGATCGAGCCGGCCTACCTGGAGCAGCTCAACGAGCTGTACGCGGAGTGGGCGGACGCCTTCGATCTGTGTCCGATGCTGACGGTGCCGGCCGACGAGCTGGACTTCGTGATGTACAACACGGACCTCGAACTCATCGCCGATAGGGTTGTCGACAAGTTGCGGGGCAAAGAGACGGTGGTGTTCGACGGATAGAAAACCCAAACTGTATAAGGGGCCGGCGACATCCAGACCCAGCACTTGGCGGAGGCGATTCAGTACCGGCCACGTAGGGAAATGTAGCACAGCAAGCGCCACAAACCTCATGAAACTGGAGAGTAAGCGTTCAGCTACCCTTGCGAAGGTTTGCCAATCGCGTTCGGGTTGAAAGGCCCTTCGCCAGTCGAAAATCGGCCTCTTGCCAAGGTTCTTCCTAACCTTCGCAAGGGTCCCCACTATCTGAACAGTTACACTGGAGAAACAGCCTTTTGATCGCCGAAGTATCTCCTGACCGAGGCGAATCGGGCCCTTCGTCAGGCTCAGGACGCCGCTCGGTCAGGCCTGCCTGTGCGGGGCACGCAGACAGGAGACCTTCGGCGAGCAAAAGGCTGTTTCTGAACCGAATTTAACATTGTCAAGCTAAGTATATCAGCAAATGTATTTTTCGCGAATTTCCTGGCCACTCGACCATGCCGCCCCGGCCGCCAGGCGAGAGTATCCGAGGCAGACAAACATGATGGTTGGTGGAGGCATGTTTCTGGGGCTGGGTTTTCTGTCTGGCCGGTCTCCCGACGGGGTCAGGCTCCGTCTACTGGCTCTGGCCGGCAGTCCCTCCGGCCGGCTTATCCTCAACGTACGACGCGCGCAGTTTGACAGGCGCAGCCGCCTTCGGGGCGCGCAGACGGAGGTTGAGCATCTCCACGAACACCGAGAAGCCCATGGCGAAGTAAATGTAACCCTTGGGGATATGCTGGTGCAACCCCTCGATGATCAATGTTGCCCCGATAAGCAAAAGGAAGCTCAGTGCCAGCATCTTGACCGTGGGATGGCGGTTGACAAAGCTACTGATTGCCTCCGCCGAGAAGAGCATGATCACGACAGCGATCACCACCGCAGCGACCATCACCCCGATTTCCTGCACCATACCCACTGCGGTAATCACTGAATCGAGGGAGAAGACCACGTCCAGCAAGAGGACCTGGATGATGACGCTGGTAAACGATGGGGCCACCTGGGCGCCGGCGTGTCCCTCCTCCCCTTCCAGTTTCTCGTGAATCTCCCAGGTGCTCTTGGCTAGCAGGAACAGGCCGCCTCCAATCAGAATGAGATCGCGGCCGCTAATCTGGTGGCCCAACACGGTGAACAGCGGCGCCGTCAGGCCGATGACCCAGGCAATTGAGAGAAGCAAGGCGATGCGCGTCAGCATGGCGAGGGCCAGACCTACCCGCCGTGCCCGCCTTTGGTGTTGTTTGGGTAGCTTGCCGGCCAGAATTGAAATGAAGACGATATTGTCTATACCCAACACAACTTCAAGGGCTGTGAGGGTAATGAGTCCGATCCAGATTTCGGGGTTGGCTATCCACTCCATGTTATGCCACGTTCTCCTTCCTCGCTACACGGCCAGGGCTTTATGGCCCGTCCCTTGAGGGATCATTCGGCCTGTTGACACTAAAGTACTTTCCCGTTCTGCTTCCCGAGAGAATAACGAACGATCGGGATGGTATTTACTCGAAGACGATCACACCCCGGGCGACCTGACCGCTGAGCATAGCCTCGTAGGCTTCGTTAATTTCGTCGAGTGTGTACTCGCGGGAGATCAACTCGTCCAGCCTCAGCTTGCCGGCCATGTACAGATCCAGAATCATTGGGAAATCGCGCCGCGTGTTGGCGGTGCCGTAGTAGCTGCCTACGACATTTTTCTCCTGCCGGACCAGGATCGCCCCGGGGAAGTTGGTCGACGTTCCCATAGGGGCGAGGCCAGCCAGTACGAGGGTGCCGCCAGGTCGTACAGCTTCGAGTGCTCCCTCTTGGACCGCCGGAATGCCAATGGCTTCGAAAGCATAATCAGCGCCGCGTCCGCCGGTCAGATCCTTGATCGCCTCCACGGTATCGTCGCCGGCCATCAGCGTGTCCGTTGCGCCGAACTCTTTGGCGAGGTCCATCTTGGCCGGCGCCCGATCCACGGCAATGATGGTCTCTGCGCCGCACAGGACGGCGCCCTGCAAGACGTTCAGCCCCACGCCGCCACAGCCATAGACGACGACGCTGTCGCCCGGCCGAACCTGGACCGTGTTGGTGGTGACGCACACGCCGGTCGTCACGGCGCAGCCGACGAGGGACGCGGCCTTCAGGGGGGCGTCCTTGCGAATCGAAACGCACGTCTGCTCCGGGACGACGGCCTGTTCGGCGAAGGTCGCCAGCCCTGAGAAGTGATAGACGGTTTCGCCATCGACGCTGAGGCGCGTGGTGCCGTCCAGCATCGTGCCGGCCCACACTGGACCAAGGAACGCCTCGCACAGGTTAGGTTTGCCGTGCAGACAGTAGAAGCACTCACCGCAGTCCGGCGCCCAGTTCAGGATCACGTGATCGCCGGGTTCCACGCGGGTCACGCCCTCGCCCACAGTTTCGACGATGCCGGCACCCTCGTGTCCCAACACCACGGGCAGCGGGTGCTGCGTCGCGCCGGTGACCACGTGCCAATCTGAGTGACACACACCGCTGGCGACCATCTGGATTAGCACCTCGCCTGGTCCGGGCTCTTGCAGTGTTACGTCCTCGATGACAAAGGGGGATTCGGGTTCATACAAAACGGCTGCCTTCATCATTGCCCTCCTTGGATGAGAACAGGATTGCTCAGAATCGACGGCGAATTCATTCGTCCACGCAGCTTCCATTTTTCGCATTGAGGAAAAAGTGACACTTACGCTCACGACGGATTGTCAAATCCGTCGCCCTGCAGCCTGGATCTGGCGATCCAGCCGGAGCGTAGTGCGGCTTTTTCCCTAATGCCTTTTTTCATCATGAATTCAGGCTGCACAACTCTCTGAGCGCCGGCTCCACAGAATCGTCAATATCGTGCGGCTGATGAGATTCTACCACGTGTCGGGCATACTCGCGGGCGCGTGTCGCATAGTCCTTGGCGCCGGCGCCGGCCCACGTCTCGTACTCGTCGCGATCTGTGACGTACGGCTCCCACATTAGCTCGCGGAAGTGCTCGAACGTGTGGTCATGGCCCAGGAAATCGCCGGCAGGGCCCACATCGGCGGTGACGTCCATCGCCAATGTGTCTTCCGATACATCCAGACCCGCCATGAACTGCTTGACCCACCGGATCTGGTCGGCGCCCAGCACAATGCTCTCCAGGCTGCCGGTCAGACCCGAATCCAGGTATCCGACGTCGTGGATGAGGTTGGTGCCGGCCATCGCAGCCACCAGCAGGCTGACGGAGTACTCGGCGCCCGCTTGCGTATCGACCAGCTTGCTGTCGGTCGCCCCACCCGTGCCAAACACCGGAATGCCATAATGGCGCGACAGTTCGGCCATGACCAGATCGTTGAGCCGCCATTCGGGTGAGCCGTAGGGGAACAGCATCGTGCGCATGTCCAACTGGCTGACACAGGCGCCGAAGATGAAGGGCGCGCCAGGACGCTGGACTTGGTGCATCACCAAGCCGGCCAGGGACTCGGCGGTCGCCAGGGCCAGTGATCCGACCAGCGTGAACGGTCCACTCGCGCCGGGCATGATGGTCGGGATGTAGATGAAGGGGATCTCGTGGTCAGCACAGAAGACAAGCCGCTCGACGGCCTGAAGGTCATGTTCTAGCGGTGAGACGAACTGGCCGTACAGGATGTAGTTCGGGCGTTCTCGAAAAGCTGCGTCGCCCCCAGCCACGACGCAAGCCATCTCGTGCATCCGCTCCAGGGCGGCCAGGCCAGAGAAACTGGTCATGATGGCCGGCTTGACGGTATTGTGCAGTAACGCGTAGTACTGTTGAGGCTCGGCATCCTCATTGGGGACATCGCCGGGCAAGGCGAAAGACATCACAAAATCAACCTCATCCAGCGCGTCACACAGCCGAGCGGCTCGCGCTACGTCCTCCAATACGGAAGCCCGCCGCTCCGTTGTTTCGATGTCGCGTGTGTAGACGAGGTCCGATCCGGTGCCGAAGTAAATCTGGTGAGGGCCCAGCGGCATCGCGCCCTCACCGAGTCGATTGTAGACGACGACATCGCGTTTGGCTGTGCTGAGTGCCTGGTCCACCATTTCCGAAGGGATGTAGACTCGAGGGCCTTCGCCCAGTTTGGCGCCGGCCTCTCCCAGTTTGCGCCGCATCTGTGGATGATGGACGTTCAGGCCGGTGGTTTCAAGAATCGTTGTCGCCGCGTGGTGCAGTTGTTCGATCCTGTCTTGATTCAGCAACGTCAGGCTCGGTTGCCAGATAGAAGACTCGTTCATCGTTCAGTCATATCCTTTCCATAACTATAGCCCCTTCAGGACAGGTGTTGGCGCACAGGCCGCACCCCCAGCATTTCTCGGGGTCGAGCAAGACGTTTTCCTTCAGTTTGCCGGCCACGTCGACTGTGGAGCCGTCGTGATAGAACGCCTCAAAATGGCAACGCTTGACGCACGCCCCGCAGAGGTCGCAAAGCGCCCGGTCGTGAGCAGCGACGTAGTGGCTTTTCGGCCAGGCGCCCTTGCTGCCCAACTCTTGAGCAGCCCGAAACGGGTAGCAATCGCAGGCACAGCAGTTGCAGATAGCGTGCAGCCCTCGTGTCTGCCACTCGCTGTCGGCGGTGTGCATCAGGCCCCGCTTATCAGCCCAGCGAACGAGCTCCTTGGCTTCTTCTCTGGTCAGTCGCCGGCCATAGCCCCGATCCAGCGCTTCGCGGGCGCCGTCGTCCAGCCAGATGCAGGCCTCAACCGGCAAGTCGCAATTCTGTCCCAGCCGCCGGCAGTCACACGGCTGGACGACGATGTGCGTCGCTGCGTCAAGCATTTCTTCCACTTCGCTCAGCAGCAAGACCGTGTCGTTGGGCAAGGCGTTCTCGGCTGCCAGGCCCCGCATCTTCCGCTCGACGTTGGGTCGGTGCTTGTCGATAAACGCGTCCAGAAAACGCCGGTTGATGGCTTTGCGGTTCTCGGCCGGGATGTCGTCCCAGTTTTCGTACTTGGCGAAATGGTCCAGGCGCCCGTAGAAATCGGCTACCGAGTAGGTCGGGGCGCCGTTCTCTACTGTCTTGTTCACGATGCAGCGGGAATAGGCCCGCTGCAGGAGAGAGGATGCCTCTTCGTGGGATAGTCCCAAGAGATCGGCTGCCTGCCCCGTCGTCATGGACTGATCCTGCATCCGCACGACGAGTTCCATCTCCTGCTCATCGACCATCATGGTCACGAAGGGTCGGGCCACTTCCCAAACGCCAAAGATGGCAAGGAACTCATCCAGCAGCGTCATGTTTTTGTCCTGTTCGGGTGTCTTCTCAATATATGGGGGACATGTAGGACGATTTGGTAAATCGTCGGGTCGAAATACCATTTCGACCTACATAACCCCGAAACATTGAGATGATACCTGTTCGGCAAGACGAGAAGGGTTCGGCTCAACACAGGCTGCCTCACACGTGCCCGTAGTAGTCGCGGTGGACGGCCACCGAGTAGGCATAGTCTAGCAGCGTTCCCCAACTGAAGATCGGGATATCGATCTCCCGCTGGACGGCGCGGGCAAAGGGCTGCATACCGGTGCATTCCAACATCATTGCCCCCATGTTTGGGTGGGCGCGGTAGAAGTCAACGGCAACTTGCAGGAACTCCTCTTCAGCCTTGTCATAGTAGGCCGCGGGCGGGTCGGTCCGTTTGGGTTTATACCACAGATGCTCGAACTCTGGGCAGCCGCCATCGTCTTCGGCGCCGGCCAGAATGTAGTTGCTGCCTGGCTGGATGCCCACCGCTTCCAGGTGCGCTTGCGTCATTACTTCTTTTCGCGCCGCCATGATACCCACCACTTTGTCCGGACCGATGAGTTGTTGGGCAAAGGGTACCTGAAGCAGACTAGACATGAACACCGGCGCGTCCACATGGCCGGCAATGTCTTTCTGGAAGTAGGCGAAGTAGCCGCACTCAGCGGCGATGGCCCGGCAGCCCATCTTTTCCAGCTTCTTGGCCGCGCGCTGAATCGGCTCCAGGCAAGGCGACTTGTCCTCTTCATGGACCAGCGCCCAGATGTCCACCCCCTCGGCAATCTCGTACTGAATGGGAAAGGGGAAGGCGCTGGCGTTGCGCACATCGCCGGGGAAACCGGGGTAGACGTCGTCCAGGATGATGATGCCCAGGCCCATCCCGTAGCAACGGTGGTCCTTGCGCGCCTTGATGTAGTTGATGCCCATATCTCGGTTCTGGTACATTGGGTTCTCCTTCCGTGATGCGTGTTGCGTGTTGCGTAGATCTGTTTACGCAGTACGCAATACGCAATACGAGCTTATTGATTTTACCACATCCTCGGGCAACGGTTCCGCCCGGTGGTTCTCTATGATCTCTCGAACTCTCTCATTGGCCCGCTGTTGCAACGTGGTCGAGCCGTTAGCAGCCCAGCGATGGTGATCGAGCCGGTCCATCAGGGTTGGCCGCCAGTCTTCGCGCACGTGACGATAGGTGTGCTCCGTCTCCAGGAAATGTCCATCCGGACCGATCTCGTGGATGAGGTCCAGAGCCAGCGTCTCCTCACTGATTTCCAGCCTGCGCAGGTAATGCCGGAGCCACCCGATGATCTCATTGGAGAAGAGAACCAGCTCCAGCGAGCCCGTCATGGCGCAATCCAGGTAGCCGATGTCATGGATCAGGTTGGCCCCGTTGACGGCGTTTTCGAAAAGGGTCATAGCCGCCTCGGCCGCTGCCTGGGCGTCGAACACCTTGGCATCGCTGCAGCCGGCGGCGCCGAAAGTAGGCACGCCGTAGTAGTGGGCCAGGTCCCAGCCAAAGGGACCTCCGTCCGGGGCGCCGTACAGGCTGACCATCGAGCGCATATCCAGCCCATCACCGCCAGGCTTGCTGCGGATGAAGGGCGCCCCCTCACGCTTGAGCTGGGATAGTACCAAGCCGGCCAGTTGCCCGGCGTTGCCCACGGCCAGGGCGCCGGCCACCGTCATGGGCGCGATGGTACCCCGTATCTTGCTCGGTGCATAGATAGTGGGCAGATTCCGCTCCGCGGCATACAGTAGCCTCTGCACACTCTCCTCGTTGTGCTGAAAGGCCGACGTGACGTTGACATAGTTGATGACGAACGGATAGCACTGCAGTGATTCGAGGCCCCCGGCCACTGCGGACGCCATCTCCACGGCGTGGACCGTACTGGAGGCCTCCAGGCCAACGTAGACAATGGGCTTGGTGCTTTCTTGGAGCATGACGGCCATTTGATGGCGCTCGTAAGCGTCCGCCGGCACGTCCGAAGGTGTGAACATCGACATGACGAAATCCAGGTTTGGCAGCGCGTCCACCAGGCGCACGCCCCGGGTCACGTCTTCCAACACAGCCCGCCGGCGCTCACCAGTGTACGGATCGTAGATGTGCATGCAGTCAGAGCCAACGCCAAAGTAGCTGCGGTAACCGCCCAACGACATAGTGCGCCGGCCGGTCTGGTCAAAGATCGTGATGTTCTTAGGCGCCGTGCGCAACGCCCACTCGACCAGGTGGGGCGGGATGCGCACCAGGTTGCCGTCAGAAACACTGGCTCCAGCTTTCCTGAACAGATCGAGCGCGTCTTTCACATGGAAGCGCATCCCGGTCCGGGCCATGATCTCCAGACTGGCCTCGTGCAGCAACGCAATCTGATCCTCGGTCAGGCTGCGGAACTTGACGGGCCGATACTGACCGAAATGGTCATAGGCTATGCCTCTACATTCATCCCTCTCCATACTGTGCCTCCGCTCGCTCGACGATAGCGTGTACGGCTTGGGCCGCCTCTTTAGCCAGGGGGTCCGGTTCGTGTTCGGCAAGTATGTTCGCCACGCGATCGGCCGCTCGCTCGGCCAGCGTCTTGCCGCCCTTGGCCTGCCAGTCATCGTGGTTGTGGCGATCGAAAAGTTGGGGGTAGAAACGCTCGCGGAAGTGGCGATAGGTGTGCTCAGCATCGATGAATTGGCCGTCGGGGCCGACTTCGTCAATCAGATCCACGGCCAGCGTCTCCTCATCGACCTCCACCCCACGCAGGAAGTGGTCTAGCCAGCCCAGGATATCGTCGCAGATGGCCAGTTGAGGCAGCGAGTAGCAGAGGCCCGACTCCAGATAGCCCAGGTCGTGAACGATGTTCCCGCCGGTTAGGGCCGTCACCATCAGGGTCAGAGCCGCTTCGATCCCCGCTTGCTGATCCACGCACTTCGAGTCGCTGCATCCCCCCAGCGCAAACATGGGTAACCCGTAGAAATGGGCCATGGCCTGAGCGATACCGCGCCGGTCGGGCTCAGCATACGGCTGGACCATCGTCTTCATGTCCAGCGCGCCAGACCCCCAGCCGGCCATGATGTAGGGGGCTCCCTCGCGCTTGAGCTGGGATAGCACCAAGCCGACGAGGGCGCCCACGTTCCAGATGGTCTGGCAGCCGGCCATGGTGACGGGAGCCGTGGTGCCGCCCTGGCCCACCGGGATATAGAGCGCCGGCAGGCCCTTGTCAGCCAAGTAGAGCAGCTTTTGCAGCGCCTCCTGGTTGTGGCGCAGGCCTGTGGTGACGTTGATGTAGCAGGCCACAAACGGGTTCAGGCGCAGCGCCTCGGCCCCGCCGGCCACCGCTTCAGCCATCTCTACGGCATCCGCGCAGCCCGAGAACTCGGTGGTGACAAACACGATGGGCTTGGTGGTGTGATTGAGCATGGCCTCCATCTGATAGCGGTCGGCCACCATTTGCGGGACGTCCATCGGCAAGACCATGGACATCACGAAATCGATGTTGGGCAGGGCGTCGGCTACGATCATTCCGTCGACGACGTCCTGAAGCGCCGGCTTGCGGCGCTCGCCGGTGCGGTGATCGATGATGTTGAGACAGTCGGAACCCGGACCGTAGAAGCTGCGGTGGCCCTCCACGGGCATGACGCGGTTGCCGTGGCGATCGCACAACACCACCCGTTTGGGAACAGTGGTGAACGCCTTCTCGACCAGTCCCGAAGGGATGCGGGCCCGATTGCCGTCAGATATGTGGGCGCCGGCCTTCTCGAGCAGGTCAATCGCCTCCTGCTCGTACAGGCGCACGCCGGTGCGTTCCAGGACTTCCAGGCTGGCCCAGTGGATCTTCTGGCATTGTTCGTCCGACAGCCGGCGGAATTGGGCGCTGAGAAAGGTTTGGTCATTGGTGTTGATGTTTGCCATTCTTGTTCTCCTTCTTGAAATACTACAGCGGATTTAGAATGGAACGGATTTTCGATCTATTCCAGTAGCTGAGTTCGTTTGATCCCAAATTCGGTGTAGTCTTGGTTACTAACAGACTTTTAGAGCCTGATCCAGATCCTCCTTCAAATCCTCGATATTCTCGATGCCCACCGACATGCGGAACGTTCCAGGGCCGATGCCGATAGCCGTCAACTCCTCCTCGCTGAGCTGGCGATGAGTCGTTCGGGCGGGGTTGACAATCAATGAATAGATGTCGCCCAGCGTGGTGGCCGGCAATATGAGCTGAAGAGCGTCCAGGAAGCGAAAGGCCTTGTCCTTGTCGCAGTCGGCGATGTCGAAGTTGAGCATCGCGCCATATTGTGGGGGGCGGTCTCCCGATTGCGCCCCAAAGATGCGTCTGGCCGTCTCGTGCTGGGGGTGGCTGGGCAGGCCGGCATAGCGCACCTTCTCGATCAGCGGGTGACTTTCGAGAAACTGCGCTACCTTCAGGGCATTGGCACACTGTCTCTCCATGCGCAGCGTGAAGGTTTTTAGCCCGCGCAGGGCCAGCCAGGCTTCGTTAGGTCCGAGCGTACACCCCACCTGGATCAGCATATCGTGCAACTTGTCGAAGTCTTTGCGGTAGCAGCTCACCGAGCCGGCCAACACATCGCCGTGACCGGCGAGGAACTTGCTCACGCTGTGGCAGACGAAGTCCGCCCCGACCTCGACAGGCTTGAGCAGGTAAGGGGTGGTAAAGGTGTTGTCAACGATTACGGTGGCCCCGTAGCGGTGAGCCATCTCGATCACGGCCGGCGCATCGATCACCTTGGTCATGGGGTTGGTGACAACCTCGAAGTAGACGACCTTGGGCTTCTCGCGTTTGATCGTATCCTCCAGCTTGTTCAGATCGGTGAAGTCCATGAGGATGCTGGGGGCTCCCAGGTGGGGGAAGATGTTCTCCACCATGGTGTACACGCTGCCGTAGACGTCGCTGGAACAGAGGATCAACTGGTCCTTGCCGGCGCCGGCCGTTAGCAGCGCCAGGTGGCTGGCCGCCATCCCCGACGCGCAGACGTGCGTGACCTCGGCCCCCTCCAGGGTGGAAAGCGCCCGTTCCAGCGCGGTGTTGGTCGGCGAGCCGCTTCGGGAGTAGACGTACCCCGGTTTTCGACAATAGACTCGGTCGTCCAATTCCTGGGCGCTGTCGTAGAAGTAGGTGGTCGAGTTGTGGATGGGCGTGCTGGAAGTCCAGAAGTACTGCTTCTCCCAGCGTTCGCCGGCGTGCAGGCACTGCGTGGCCAGGTCACTTTCAACGTATCGCGAGTCTGCTCTACGGTTTTCGGCATGCTTCGGTTCGTCGGTGTAGTCCCGCTTGGCCATAGAAGATCGCTCCTTTGTGTCAACTGTGTCTGTGTCAACGGTTTCAACTTCTCGACACAAACCGCTTCAATACCTCCCTGCTTCTGTCATCCGATTGCTCCGGCACAAACTGCACGCCATACATTTCTCTTTCAGGATGATGCTTTCAGGGTGATGGATGTATGATGTAGGGGATTTCCTTCTTCCGGCAAAGCACCCTGAACCCTTGCGGCGCCACTGACACATAGTCTCCGTGCTCGGCAAAGACCTCCAGCTTCTCAACATCCGAAAAGATGCCACGCTCTCTATCTGCCTCCAACACCAAGGGATACCTCTCGTCCTCCACCATTTCATCCAATGCTGAGACCTCTCCCCCAAAGATGTGCGCCAGGATTTGGTGACCGTGCCGGCACGGGCATAGCAGATGCCCAGCACCGGTTGTCTGCACTCTCGAAGCCAACCGAATGCCTGGTCGACGAGCCTTTGTGTGTCAGCTTCCGCCAGCGAATAACTGGCACTCATGGGGACACCGGTGAGAATGATGCACTGCGGACTACTGTCCAGCGGGTTTTCGCCCTCGTATCCCTCGATGACTTCAGGCTCAATGCCCAGGGGAGCCAGAAAGCGCATCAGTTCACCCACGAATTCGGGGTTCTCGCCAGGATGGGTGTTGACAATCACGATGTTCTCAGCCACTGAACCTCCTTATCCACACTGCTTTTCCAATCAAGCCAGGATACCTGCAATCTCCTCTGTGCGTGCGGCTCCAAAGGTGCTCTCTGTTGCCCTCTGCACTACTGCTGCGATCAAGGTCTTCGCTGCCGGCTAACGGAGGGGAGTTATGTTGCCCCCCTCCCTATGAGAACAACCTACAGCAAAATACTCCTGAACGCCTCTTCAAACACCTGTTTCCTGAGCTGCTCATTGTAAAAGGGCAAGCCCACCAGCCTGAAATTGCGATTTGGAAACTCAACAGTGATTCTGTATTCGCCCTCAATCTGCTGCAGGAGATCCTCTTTCCAGTCATCGTGTTTAATCAGATGCTGCCCCTTCGGCTCGATGAACAGTTGGTAGTTTATGGTTTCTCCGGTCGCCTTGTCGGTGAGGAACAGAACAAAGTCTGGCTCAAAGGGCCGTCCATCGTCAAAGTTATAAAGTCGGAAGAGCTTCTCGTTGCGCAGCAGGTAGACGTCCTCGTACTTTTGGCGCAGGGCCGGGATCTGGCTCTGGATGAACTTGACCAGCGCCTTTTCCTCCGACGTGCCGTAGTTCTCGTCGTAGACGTACCAATCCTCCTGGCTCAAATCGGCGTGCAGGTCGAGGTTGGTCGTCTCCCGCATTCCCGTGCCCACGTCGGCAGCACGGTCGTATTCCCTGGTGATGGTCTTTTCTTTGACGCAATGGCTGACCGCCTGGGGCTTGAACTCATAAGTGCCCTTGAAGGTTGCGGTGCCGCGCCGCACGTCGTTGGCCAGGCGGTGCAATACGTCCAGCGCGATTTCCATTTTCATCTGCGGGGAGAGGGACTGGAGCTGCGCTGACGTGCCGATCACATCCACCTTGACCTGGCCCAGGTAGTTGTCCGAGGTGATGAACTCCGTGATGGACGCAACGTGGGGAAAGTAGCTTTGGAGATGCCGGAACTGGTAGAACTTGAGCCGGGCCAGGGCGACGCGCAGTAAGTTGACGCCAAGATCGCGCAGGATCAGCGTCTCAGGGCACGTATCCGCCATCTGCGGCTGGCCCGGCTCATCAAAGATGGCCCTGTCCTCCGTGTAGCCGGTGCGCAGGCGGTGGGGGTAGCGCGGCGCGGTCGCGGATAAACGACATCCGAGGGTATCCTGGACGCCAAAGACGTCGGCGTTGTCGTTGCGCACGCGCTCGTTGGTGAAGAGCTTGCCCTGTTCCCAGAAGGTGCTCTGCTTGAAGCTGCCCTTGAGCTTGAGGGGCAATTGCCGCGCCGGGCGTTCGGGCTTCATGCCGATATCCACCAGGGCGGTATGCAGCTCCTGGATGTAGCGCGGATTGTGGGCGCTGTGGTAGTAAAGCTCCTCCAGCATGCGCAGGTCGTTTTCCAGGTCGTCGTCGAACTTGCGTTGGAAGCGCGGCTGGGCGTCGTCCAGTTGGAAGGGGTAGTAGCGCGCGCCGCGCCCGATGAGTTGCGCCTCGGCGATGGTGGTCCGGCCGGGTTTGCCCCGCCGGGCGTCCCGCGTGTCGTATAGGCGCACGATGTCGAACAAGTTGAGCACGTCCCAGCCCTCGTTGAGCCGCTCGACCGCGAAGACCACCCGAATCTCGTTGTCTGGTTCCTCCAATGAATTGACCAGGATCTGATGTTCTTCGCTGTCCGACTTGGAGTCCACCGAAAGGGCCTTCTCCTCGGCGAAGTCGTTCTGCAGCTCGCGGATCAGGTTATCCAGGCTGATACTATGCTCCGCAAAGTAGGCGAAAGCGCGCTGCACGATTTCGCTCTGGGTGCTGTCGCGAATGGCGGCCAGGTCGCCGGACGTGAGGGTGTTAACTTTGTGGTGAAAGGCCGCCCGGAACTCGCCGGAGACCACCTTGTTGGGGCCGGGTGTCTTCGGCGGGTTGACGTAGTTGGCCTTCATCATCACCACC
>JAANWY010000152.1 GCA_018263655.1 Anaerolineales bacterium
CTCGCTCCAATATCTCATGGGCCCGTTGCGTAGCTTGGTGACGCGATAAACCCCTACTGACACCCGCCACCTCGACATTTTCGAGAACCGTCAGTCCCAGGAACAGCTTGATGGTCTGAAAAGTACGTGCTATACCGAGAGGGGAAATCTTGTGAGAAGGCCAATTCGTGATATCGACGCCGTCAAACCATATGCGGCCTGCAGTCGGATTCAGGAATCCCGTCACAATGTTGATCAATGTCGTCTTCCCCGAGCCGTTCGGACCAATCAAGCCCAGGATTTCCCCCTGTTCGAGCCTCAGGTTGACAGAATCGAGAGCTCGCAGCCCGACGAAGTCTTTGGTCACGCCCTCGACCACTAGGGCGGCCGCCGCGGAGCGGTCGCCGTCAGATACCGTCATCCAGTCTATCCTTCCTCCAAGCAACTCACGCAGCGTTTCTAACTTGACATTGTTAAAATGGGGTATGATCATCGTTTCGGCCACTAGCTCGGCTTGGATTGCCAAATCCAAGCCATAACCGCTGGATTTGGCAATCCAGCGGGAGCAGGCGGAAGCCAATGGCCGAAACGATGATCAGGGTCTTAAAATGAGCCGCAGGTAGGTCCCCGCCCCCAAGGTCTGCGTAGCAAACACCCCCTCCCCCAGATTGGGAGAGGGGGCTAGGGGGGAGAGGGCCCATGCGTGCAAATTTGACAATGTCGAGCATTGCCCCGGGTCTCTGAGCCTCACACGTAGACCTCAGACGAAGGGTCCCTGTGATGCGCGAGGGCCACTCGCGCACCACAGGGACCTCATAGCCGCCTAGGATCAGAGTGTCCGATTAGAACCCAGGCGGATTCTCAACAGAGACCCAGCCGACGAAGAAGGGCTCGCCCTTCTCCAGGCCCAGCAGAGCCACCTCCTTCAGTGGGAAGTGCCCCTCCTCCGCGCTGGTCCAGTCCATGTTGCCGCTCAGCAGATCGAACTCCAGTTCTTCCATGGCGTCTGCCACGGCCGCGCCGTCGGTCGTGCCGGCATGCTCGATAGCCTTGGCGTACGCCATCACGACGTCCCAGCCCATAGCGGCGAATCCGGCCTCTGGTGGCTTGTCGTACTTCTCCTCATAGAGCTCGAGGAAGTTCACCATGTCGTCACCCGCTTCTGGACCCAGCCAGGCGTGTGTGGCAAAGTAGATGTCGTTGCCCAGCTCGGGTCCGAGGGCGGCCCAGAGCTCGGGATCGTCGTAGGTATCTCCACCCATCAGGGGCGCCTCGACACCCGCCGAGCGCGCCTGCCGGAGAGCAGTGGCCAGATCGGGATTGATGCCCGAGACGTAGACGACGTCCGGCTCCTCATCCAGACCCAGGATGCGCTGAACCTGGGCCGAGACATCCTGATCGCCGGCTACGTAGGTATCGTCGAGTACCAGCTCACCCCCCAGTGTGTTCCAATGTTCCTTGAAGAGATCGCCCAACGACTGAGTGTACTCGATAGACGTGTCCGTCAGGACGGCGGCCGTCCGCCAGCCCTGCTCGTTATAGGCCCATTCGGCGGCGCCGGCGGCCATGGCGCTGTCCAAACCCAGGCCGACATCGGCGCCCCGGCAAGTACCTCGGACCCGTAGAGGGGCGAGGAGGCACACAGCGAGGTGCCAACCAGCCCCGCTTCTTGAGCCGCCTGACTTGCCGGGGCGCCGATGTCGAAGTCGCATGGCGCGATGATGATGTCGGCCCCCTGCTCGATGAGTTGACGCGCAGCATTCCCCACGGTCGCCGGGTCGGTATGACCCTCGAGTTCAATGAGCTCCACCGGACGCCCCATGATGCCTCCGCGATCGTTGAGGACATCCACGGCCAAGAATGCGGCCAAGCGAGGCGGTCCATCGTAGGCCGCCATCCAACCCGTCTGGTTGAACACGGCGCCGATGACGATGGGCTCCTTTTCCTCCGCCTCCTCCGGTGCAGGCGCCGGCGCAACACAGCCGACTAGGACCACAGTGAGGACTAGCACCATGGATATGGCAGCGAATATGATCGTCCGGGCTTTCAGTGACATCGCCTTCCTCCTTCTTCTGTATACTTCGAGATGTGATACGAAAAGCTCGCCTTTGAGCAACGATGATTATTGGGGTACTATCGATAAACGCTGTAAGCACTCTACTGTGCATTGAAAGCGTGGTGGCTGAGCCAACCTACGCTCCACACCAACTCTGAGGTGTGCTGGGATGGTCTATCTTCGTCAACAATTCATAGGCATCTCCTTTCCGACAGCTTATCATCGGTAGCAATTCGGAGAGGTCTTCCCGATCATACAGCCCACAAGACACCGAGAGTCAGAGTTACCGCAGAAAGAAACCGGGCCTTTCACGATACATATGAGAAGAGAAATAATCTCACCATATTATATGTCACTTGCCTGCGGCGTCAACCGGGCCTACTTACAGGGCTTGCGCTAGAAAGCCCCTAAACCGCAATACCCGTGAACGAATCTCGGGTACCCTCCCGCAGGTTACGGCGTAGCCTGTGCTGGAATGTTAAACTGCTTCGAGAAGTAGCATTTGCAGGCCAAAAACCGTTCAAACCTGCGGGAGGGCGAGCTGCTCTACCATTCATTATTTGTATCATCTCAATATTTCGGGGCTATGTAGGTCGAAATGGTATTTCGACCCGACGATTTACCAAATCGTCCTACATGACCCCCCATATATTGAGAAGACACCAAATTTTAAGGTTCACTCCTCTACTTCGACGGGATCGGTACAATCCCGCCTCGCTCCTACTCGAGTGTCTCTACATCAGATGGAATATGCTGGTGTTTACCCATAACTTGGATGTCAAGTTGTTTCACGTGTGATCTGCGCGTACCTCGAACCCTTCGACAAGCTCAGGACCTCGCAAGTTCGAGCGTCCAGGAAGCTGAAACTTGTTTCAGGCCTGCCTGTGCGGAGCACGCAGACAGGCCTGCCTGTGCGTGGGCAGACAGGTCTTAGGGGTTTGGCTTTGCCTCTACTTGATAGGTGATTTATGGGTAAACACCAGGAATATGATATTGACACAATCAAGTTCAGAGTGTACAATGCTTAGGGGCGCTGAGGAGAGGAAAGGAAGGAGAAGGCAAGATGGCTACGTATATCGTTTTGATTAACTGGACGCAGCAAGGGATTGAGAACGTCAAAGACAGCCCCGACCGACTTGACCAGGCCAAGGCGGCCTTCCAGGCGGCCGGTGCTGAACTGAAAAAGTTTTACCTGGTGACGGGCCGCTACGACATGGTCGTCGTGGCCGAGGCGCCAGATGACGAGGCCGTCGCCAAGGTTGCTCTCGCCATTGGCTCAGGCGGCAGTGTGCGTACCGAGACACTGCGTGCCTTCACGGAAGAAGAATATCGGGACATCATAGCTGCGTTGCCATAGGAGGCTTTTCGGACGCACTACGCAGCGATAGCAGATCCTCAGCGCCTCCCACGGCGGCAATTAGCTCCGCTGCGAGGCGCTACACTCCTATCCGCCGCCGGCCAGGGCATATCTACCACCGTCACCGTTGACATACCGACGGCTTCCCGCATTTCGTCAACTTCGGTGGCGGTCTCAGCGATGTCTATGTTTTCCATGTTGACCGTCTAGAAGAGATATGCTATAAACTACCGCAGAAAGCAATGTATCTTTGATCGTGAGCCAAACAGTTATCAACGTGAAGGATAGCGCACAATGGTCAAGGTTACAATCCAGGTACCAGAAGAACTAGCTTTACGACTGGAGCCTGTTCAGGATCGACTAGCCGAAGTCATCGAGCTGGGCCTCCGTGAAATCGAATCAGCGCAGTATGAGCTTCACAATGAAGTCATCGAGTTCCTGGCTAGTGGCCCAAGCCCAGAGGCAATTGTAAGCTTTCGTCCATCCGAAAAGGCACAGGCTCGGGTAGCCGAACTGCTTGAAAAGAATCAAAAGGGTACACTGTCGACCGCCGAAGAAGCTGAGCTCGACCAGTATGAAGACCTAGACTATCTGATGGCGTTGGTAAAGGCCCGAGCGCGCCAGCACCTCTCCAAGGCAGCGTGAGCCGCACATACATCCCAGCACACATACGTCGGTCAGTCATTGACCGAGCTGCGGGGCGCTGCGAGTACTGTCTGGTTCATGATGAAGATGTACTGTTGCCACACGAGCCTGACCACATCATTGCCGAGCAGCATGGTGGCAAGACTGAACTCGACAACCTGGCCTTGGCTTGTGTCCACCGCAACCGCCGTAAAGGGCCTAACATTGCCTCAGTTGATCCGACTTCTTTTGAGTCAGCACATTCTACACTTTTTGCTCGCTGAAGGCAAGCGCGTCATCCAGACCAAACAGCTCATAAAACACCTGAAGAGAAGATATGGAGGAGGCAGATGTCCAGAGTCATCCAGTTCATGCATCCTGGCGGTCAGCCGAGCCACCTCGGACCAGGTCCAAAACCGTGGAATACGGGTAACCACTGCCGTTCGTTCCTGAAGGCCTCGGGAGCATATTGTGAGAGCCTAGACGGCCGGCCTACAGCCTCGGCTGCTCTCCTGTTTTGGGGTGAGTGGGAGGCCCCCGCAGCGGTACACCGACTCGAGTCAACCTTGGCGCAGGGTCTCTACGTTCCGCGGCCGCCACAGTTTCCTGGCGGCGCCGGCTTGCAGAACACAGACCCGTTCGTCTTCGACGGTCCGTTTCTCTACAGCTGCTGTAAGCAGGTTCGCAAGGACGGCACTGTGACCTACCTACGCGAACTTGATCGAGGTGATGTCATCCTGTTTGGGTCCCACGTCGCCGGCAGTTTTGTTATGGATACCGTCTTCGTTGTTCGCTTGTCGACCCTCTACAACGCCGCGCGAGGTCCGATGGATCTTGCCGGACAGATTGCACCATCATTTGTAGAGGCCACGCTGAAGCCACTTGCGCACAACCTCCGAGACCCATCCACTGAAGAGACCGCCAGGAAAGTGCTCCCCTGTCCACCCGACATGTGGACCGAAGACGATGAGGTGTCCTCATGTGGCGTTCCTCAGCGCCCCCGATCTATTGAGTTCCGACTCTATGAAGGTGCCACGCCAGAGAATCCCGTGGACGGGATGTTCAGCTTTGTGCCAGCTGCACAGGCCTCCGACAAACTGACAGCCTTTGCCCGCCCTAATCTGGACAGCCTCGAGTTCGTGGAGACGGGTATGACCGCCGGATTCCGGGATTGCCGAGTCGCCCAGTCTAGTGGTGTGTCGGTACACAGGGCCTGGGAGGCCGTGGCGACGCTTACGATCGAAAACGGCCTGTTGCTTGGGACCAAGTTCCAGTTAGCAGAGACCAGTAGCGCCGCCTAACTGGGAGCCGTTAGCTAGCACAAAAGGAGATAGCCGGATGGGACAATCGATTAGTCTATTTTCTGGATACTCACAACGCGAGAACAGAACCACAAACTATTGCCTCCTGGCACTAAAAATGCTGTATGAGGAAAACCCCATCTTACTTAATGAGGTGTTCAGCACCCTATTTGGGGAGGATGTAGCGGATCACGTAGGGGTTCAGTTTCGCCAACAGAAAAAGAAACGGTCGGTTGTCCCAGACGGACTCATTATCCAAAAGCCGCTCACGGTGTTCATTGAAACGAAGCATTATGATTGGTTCCATGATGAGCAACTTGAGAATCACTTAGATGCGTTAGCAACTACTGCGACAGGATTGAAGATCCTTGTTGCGTTAGGGAACTTCGAATCAACCGAGGGAGAGCGATTCTCACACATTCGGAGTCTCTGCAACGAAAAATATCGTGGCAAAATTCTCTTCGCAGCAGTTTCATTTGAAGACTTTATCAGTGCTCTTCAGATTCCGCACCTACCGAAGAGACTTACTGATACGGTCTCAGAACTGTGTGCGTACCTGGATGAGGAAGGACTCCTGCCGGTGTGGAAAGAGTTACTCGATGTTGTAAACTGCGCCCGCCGTCCAGAGGATATTCTCGAAGCACGGGTTTACCTATGTCCTGCTAGCGGAGGAGCGTACTCACATAGCCGATGCAGGTTTTTTGGGATGTACCGCAAAAAGCGCGTCGAGCGGATAGCCAAGATTCGCGCGGTTGTGGACGTCGAATCAAAGGACGTAGCTTCTGTTAAGTGGAGAAATGCCCCCGCTAAAAAGTCGGCTTTAGAATCTGAAGCCGTGATGGTTGTAGCAGAACGGCGTCCTGGCGAATACCCCTATAGAGTGTTCCTGCTGGGAGAGCTATTCAAGACTAACTTCGTGAAGGATAGTCCCGGCGGCATGATGGGTAGCAAGCGGTACTTCAGTGTTTTCTCTTTGGAACCTTAAGACGCACGGGATTTAGCAAGGAAGCTAGATGGGAAGAAGTGGTCAGAGCTAGATTGACTGCTGCCCGCTAACAAGCGCATGCCGCTGATCCCCTGTCGGTGACAGATGATGCGAAGGACTGCTAGCCGGCGCTCGCCGCGTGCTCGCGCTCCAACGTCTCGATCACGGACAACAGCTCAAGCGGTTCCTCGATGGTGTACTGCGGCACCTCCAGCTCGTCAGCCGGCACCTTCCGGCGGCGCGGCGCCCAATCCAGCCACACGCTCATCATCCCCAACTGGTTCGCCCCCCGGATGTCGCGCGCAAGATTGTTGCCCACCATGACGACGCGCCCATAATCCGCCTCTGCGATCTCCAACTGATCTAGCGCGTGCACAAACATGCGGCGATCCGGCTTCACCACCGCCGGCAAAGCGGTCATCGAGTGGGCGGCCGGCGTCGGCGTGGCGTTTGTCGTCATCATCTACGCCTTCCGCATCGTTGACCGTGTTTACGGTGAGATGCAGACTCAGCAGAAGCGACTGGAAGCCACATTAGAGGACTTAGCACGATCCGAGAAACGGTATCGACGATCTGAGGAGGAGATGCGCCGGCAACGCGACCGACTGGAAGCCCTCCTGGAATCAACCAATGAAGCTATCCTCATGCTGGACCCAGACGGTCACTGCGTCGTGGCGAACCAGCGCATCACAGACTTCTTCGATATGCCCCGAGATCAGACACACGGCATATCTGCGCGCGATCTCTTCAGCCAACTTGGTCACTTGGTCGCCGACCAGGACGCATTACGACAACTGGTGGAGGAGCTACTCTCCAGTCCTGACGTGACGCGGACGTATGAACTCGAAATCCTACAGCCAAACCCGCGCACACTGCTGTGGTACAACGCGCCGGTCCGCAATCACGACGGAACCACCATCGGGCACATTGCCGTCTTCCGTGACGTGACAGCGGAGCGCGAAGCCGACAAAATGAAGACCGAGTTCGTTTCCATGGTGTCGCACGAACTACGGACGCCCCTGACCTCCATTAAGGGCTTCACGGATCTGATGCTCATCGGTGATGCCGGCCCCGTCACCGACGACCAAGACGAATTCCTGAAGATCATCAAGTCCAACGTCGATCGACTCGTCGGCCTAATCGAGGACCTGCTAGACGTGTCGCGTATCGAGGCTGGCGAGATCACACTTCAACCCTCATCGGTGAACGTGAGTACGGTGATCGAGGAAGTCGCCAACTCAATCCGGCCGCAGTTGAACCGCAAGAACCAGTCCCTGTCTCTGGATGTCCCACAGAAACTGCCGGCCGCCTGGGGCGATGCGGACCGTGTCACGCAAATCTTGGTCAACCTAGCGGCAAACGCGCACAAGTACTCCCCCCACGACAGCACCATCGCCATCGCAGCCAGCAGCTACAACGAGGAAGTCCACGTCTCTGTTACAGACAACGGCCCAGGGATTGCGCCGGAAGATCAGGAACATCTATTCAACAGATTCTTCCGCGCCGGTCGATCCACCGGCTACCGCTCGGGCGGCACCGGTCTGGGCTTGTCCATCGCCCGTTCTCTAGTCGAGGCACAAGGGGGACAGATCGACGTAGACAGCGAAGTCGGAGATCGGAAGAGCGTCAGCTTCACCCTCCCTGTGGCCCCAGAAGCGATACAGCCCCCCCGACCAAGCACCGCTCGGCCGGCCGCCCACGCCGGAGACAAGCACATCCTGGTCGTGGAGGATGAGCCGGCCATCGCCGAGTTGCTGCGCTATCAACTGGAGAAGGATGGCTACACGGTGACTATCGCTTCCACGGGTGAGGGTGCGCTTCGGGCAGCACACCAGTCGCCGCCGGATCTGATCACCATGGACATCCTCCTTCCGGACATCGATGGCTTCGAGACGATCCGGCGCCTGCAGGACGCAGCAACCACCCGCGATATCCCCATCGTGGTCGTCTCCATCGTGCAGGACGAAGAACAAGCACTTCAACTGGGCGTAGACGCCTACCTGACAAAGCCAATTGACGAGCAGCGCCTGTTGAACACCATCGCCGGATTGCTGAACGATCACGAAGAAATTCTGGTCGTCGACGACGACCCCGACATCGTTCGACTGCTGCGACGCACACTGCATCGCCACGGGTTCCCGACGACCACGGCCCAGGACGGTGGCGAGGCGCTCGTGAAGATCGCCGCACAGAAACCAGCTTTGGTGCTGCTAGACCTGAAGATGCCAGAGATTGACGGGTTCCAAGTCCTGCGGACGCTGAAGTCCAAGACCGATACGCGCCACATCCCGGTGATCGTCATGACCGGCATCGCGGCCTACAAAGAACACTCGGATCAGGTCATAACCCTCGGGGCGACCAACTTTCTTACAAAACCCCTCGACGTGAACGATCTGATCTCTGAGATTCACAAACGCGCCGGCTAACAACTCGTCTGGGCAATCCGCCTAACCACAAGTTGGAAAGAAAGATGGTATCTGGCTTCGACGCTACCAACCCGACTTGCCTCGCCCCATTTTTCGAGAGGGCACCTCTCGCCCTTCGTCTAGACTCGGTAAATCGCAAAGCCCGTTCGTAGTGAGGCACGGAACGCAGTGGAGTGCCGTCGGGCGTATTCAGAAGTTGGGGGAGCGAGCGTCGGTTGAGTAGCGAAGCGCATTGAAACCAGCGAGCGGCTCAGCGAGCGGCTCATTGAAATAACCCGCTGGGTCTCGATACACGCCCTTCGGGCGCACTCGACCGGCGCTAGACTCGCCCTTTTTCGGGAGTCCCCCAAGTAGTAGATGCGCCCGTGCCGTCCTGATACCGCAGGACGCGGGGACGCCACTCCGGCTTCGCCTCCGTGGCTGACTACGAACCTAGATTGCGATTTGCCGAGACTGTGTAGCGGGACATGATGACGAGTTCGGTACGCTGCTGCCAGCCAATGCGCTCCCAGAAGGCCATGGCGTCGAGGTTGTCAGCAAAGACGAAGAGGTGGCATTTCTGGATGCCGGCTCCCCGGAGAACGGCCAGGCACGCCTCGACGAGGGCCTGTCCCACACCCCGGCGACGATAGGATTGGCAAACAGCTAGGTGATGGATGAAACCGCGCCGGCCATCGTGGCCACAGAGGACGGCTCCGATGAGCTGGTCGCCATCGCGGGCCACGAAGCTGAAGCCAGGGTTACGCTGCAAGAACTGGGCAATCCCGCGCTCCGAGTCCGCCTCGCTCAGCCCGACACCCTCAGTTGCCTGCCAGAGGGTGAGCACTTCGTCGTAGTCTTGGAACGTCATCTCACAGATTGTGATGTGCATGTCGGTCAAACCACGCTGGCGCCGGCCGTCGCGGTGCAGATGTAGGTGCTGGGTGTCAGTCCAGTGGCAGACTGATAGCACACAGTCACATGTTCAGTGAAAGGCTGGGCTGCATCCTGGCGAACCAGGGCAACAGCGCAGCCCCCGAAGCCGGCGCCCGTCATGCGCGCACCGAAGCATACATCCTCCTGGCGCGCACAATCCACGATAGCGTTCAGCGCATCACTCGAGACCTCGAAATCGTCACGCAGGCTGGCGTGGCTGGCGTTCATCAACTGGCCCAACGCACCAGCATCACCCTGACGCATAGCGCCAGCGGCCTGCAGCGTCCGTGCGTTCTCGGTGACGACGTGACGCGCACGACGGCGCGTGAGCACGTCGAGCTCGCCGGCCCGCGCCTCGAACTGCTCGATGCTGACGTCGCGCAGGGCCGGCACGCCGAAGAATTCAGCGGCCGCTTCACACTGCGTCCGGCGCTCGTTGTAGGCCGAATCGACCAGCCCTCGACGCGTGTCGGTATCCAATACGACAACGACAGTGTCGGGGGGTAGCGGCACAGACTGTGTTTCCAGCGAACGGCAGTCGATGAGGAGGGCGTGGTCGGCCTTGCCCACGGCCGAGATCATCTGATCCATGATGCCACAGTTCATGCCGACCCACTCATTCTCCGCACGCTGTCCTAGTTTGGCCATGACCTTTGGCTCCCACGGCAGATCCGATACAGCAGCGAAGGCACGGGCCGTGGCCATCTCCAGTGCGGCAGATGAGGAGAGGCCAGCGCCAATGGGGACATCGCCGGCGACCACGCTCTCCCAGCCTGCCAGCGCGTAGTCCGCTTCCTGCAACGCCCAGGCGACACCTCGGATGTATTCGACCCAGCCGGCATCCTCATCTTGCAAGTCAGTCAGTGGAAACACCACCGTCTCGTCGAAGTCGAGGGAGTGGGCGGTGACCTGCTGGTCGTCGCGAGGACGCACCGCCATCCACACGGCACGGTTGATGGCCATCGGCAGCACGAAGCCGTCGTTGTAGTCGGTGTGCTCGCCGATCAGGTTGACGCGGCCAGGGGCGCGGACGACGAAGGCCGGCGTCTCGCCGAAGCGTCGTTCGAATTCCTGAGTTACTTGCTGCTGTAGAGACATCTTTGCTCCTGCCAAACCTGAAGATACGAGAGTGACCAAAATCCGCCGGTAGTGAGTAATCGTTCAGGTAGTGGGGACCCTTGCGAAGGTTTGCCAATCGCATTCGGTTTGAAAGGCTCCTCGCCAGTCGAAAATCGACCTCTTGCCAAGGCTGCTACTAACCTTCGCAAGGGTAGCTGAACGCTTACGGTGGTGACGGCTTTAGCCATTCCCTGGCGACTGAAGTCGCTGCTACGCACCAACAAATTTTGGTCAGGCCCTGAAAGACAAAGGATCCGCTTCTTTTTGTCAGCCTCCGTAGAGCAGTTCAGCGACCCAACCGACCCCCAGTTCGTAGAGCCGGCCGGCCGTGGGTGCACCCGTCTCCTTGTCCCAGCCGCACATCGCGTAGTAGAGATCGAGGGCTCGGTCGATGTCGTCGGCCGGCACCTGCACGCCTTCGGCTGGGCCTGACTTGAAAGGAGTCGAGAAGCGCCACGGGGGTACGTCATCCTCGGCCGTAAATCCTTCGCGGTAGTTGAAGGCGCGCGCCATAGCCAGCGCCCTCTCTCCCACTTTCATCAGCTCGAAGACAGAGCTGTTCCAACCGGTCACGCCCTGTACGAGGTCGCGTATCTGCCCCTTATCGTAGGGCATGAACATGCACAGCCCCATGCAGTTATAGAGCACCTTCCAGTCGATATGGTACTTGGCTAGACGTACCTTCTCCGGACCCAGATCGTCGGCCGGCAGAGGATCGAGGAACCCCAGGGACCGCATGTCCTGGATAGCGCCCCCCTCTGCTTCGTAAGCGGTGTCATGTATATTGTGCATATGATCGGCGCCAGTGGGCGATGTCGCGTAGCCCAAATCGAGGGCAAACTTGATACGGGGTTCGTGCATGGGTATCTCTTGCCCTTTGACGTGCATGGCGTACTTGTCTGTCCCCCGACCGACCTTCTTCGCCGCGCGTAGAGAGCCCTCGGCCAGCAAATCACCAAAACCTTGCCGCTGAGCGATGTGTTCGATCAGCGTGATCATTGTCTGAGCGTCGCCGAAACGCAGCTCAAGACCGCCCGTGTCCTCTTCCGTCAGCAGACCGCGCTCGAAGCACTCCATGGCCCACGCGATGGCCACACCGGTGGAGATGGTATCCAGCCCATAGGCGTTGCAGAGCTGATTCCCGTAGGCAACAGCTTCTAGATCCCCGATGCCGCAACAGGAGCCCAGGGCGCCCGCCGTCTCGTACTCTGGACCACCGTAAATCGGGTCCACCTCGTGGCGGTCCGTCACTTCCACCGCCCGTTTGCAGGTGACGGGACAGGCGAAGCAGGTGCCTCGATCCACTAAGATCGTTTCCGTCATGGTCCGCCCGGTGATCTTCTCCGCTTCTTCGAAGGAACCCTCCTGGAAGTTGCGGGTGGGCAGTCCGCCCGATTCGCTCAGAAATTCCAGCCCCCCATCCGTGCCATGCTCGTGGAGTTCGCCCGTCCACCCATCCTTGAAGTTGTCGCGCATCCAGCCGGCCACCTCACCTACTTTGTCCCAATCGGCAATCTCTGTCTTGCCGGTTCCACGCACGGCGATGGCCTTCAGCTTCTTGGCGCCCATCACCGCGCCCAGGCCCGTGCGGCCGGCGGCGCGGCTCACATCGTTCATGATAGCAGCGAAGCGCACCTGATTCTCGCCCGCCAGGCCGCATTGAGACACCCGAATGCGCTCGTCGCCGAGTTCCTTCTTGAGCGCCTCCTCCACCTCGGCCGTCTGTCTGCCCCACAGGTGAGCGGCATCACGAATCTCTACCTGCTCGTTCTCAATCCACAGGTAGACGGGTTTTTCGGCCGCGCCGGAGACGATAATGGCGTCCCAGCCGGCCCGATTCAGCTCCGTGCCCCAGAAGCCACCAGCGTCTCCTTCGCCGAAGCCGCCAGTGAGGGGCGACTTGGCGCCGACGGCATGCCGGCCACTCCCGCCCGTTGCCACACCGGTGACCACGCCAGGGGCGAAGATGAGTAGGTTGTCCGGCCCCAGCGGATCGGTCCCTGGCTCCAGCTCCTTGAGCAGATAGTGAGCGATCAAGCCCCAGCCACCGAAGTAGGTGCGGAAGAAGTGCTCGCCAGGTTGTTCGACGCTGATTTGTCGGTCAGATAGGTTGACGCGCAAGATCTTGTCGTGGAATCCATTGGACATGATGTTTTTTGGCCTTTCTCACACAGATGTTTTCTCGGTGTAGTGGATTTCTGGCAGCGCCCGCAGCCGCTCAGCCGCACGCTCTGCCGTCAAGTCGCGCTGGGCCTCGGCCAGCATTTCGTAGCCGACCAAGAACTTGCGCACCGTGGCTGAGCGCAGCAACGGTGGGTAGAAATGCGCATGAAGTTGCCAGTGTTCGTGGTCGCCGGCACCGGTCGGAGCGTTGTGCCAGCCCATGGAATACGGGAACGAGACCTGGAACAGGTTGTCGTATTTGATCAACAGACGTTTCAGGGCGTCTGCCAGGGCGTTGCGCTCCGCGCCGGTCAGATCGTACAGGCGCAGCACGTGCCGGCGTGGCAACACCAACGTTTCGAAGGGCCAGACGGCCCAGTAGGGTACGA
Source organism: Anaerolineales bacterium (assembly GCA_018263655.1). GTDB lineage: Bacteria > Chloroflexota > Anaerolineae > Epilineales > JAANWY01 > JAANWY01. Next base: position 13,315 of record JAANWY010000152.1, read on the forward strand.
CGGCCAGCCAACCCTCGTTCTCCACAACGATGCGCTCCTCGCGCTCGGCTTCAAGCTCGGCATAGTCGACCAGCAGCGACGTACCATGTTCGTTGAGGTAGGCGCGCTGCTGATTGTCCTCCTTAGCCGGCTCATTCGGAAGTACGTCGCCGGCCCACAGTTGGCCGTGGGGGTGCGGATTCGACGCGCCCATCATGTCGCCACGATTCTCGAAAATCTGCACCCAGCGAAATTGCTGACTCAGCTCGCTCAACTGATGCGCCCAGAGATCCACCACGTTTCGGATGTCGGCCGGCTCCATCAGTGCCAGGGTCAGATCGTGGCGTGGGCTGAAGCACAGCACGCGACAGGTGCCGCGCTCACTCTCGGCTCGCAGGAGTGGGTGGGGGGCGATTTTGGCCTCAGGTGTGTCAGTCAGCAAGGCCGGAAAGTCGTTGGTGAAGACGAAGGTGCTTTCGTACGCCGGGTTGCGGGCGTCGCCGGCGCGCTCGTTGCCCGGACACAGATAGCAATCAGGATCGTATCGCGGCCGTTCCTCGCGTGGCGGCGTTTCCTCCTGACCCTGCCACGGGCGCTCCATGCGGTGGGGCGACACCAATGTCCACTCGCCAGTCAGTGGATTGTAGCGGCGGTGCGGGTGCTCTGTCGGATTGAATTCCATAGACTTTCCCCTTCATGTGCTGAGGGCCAGCTCGATCAGCGCATCGAGCAGCGTCGTCGCGGTCGGATCAGACCCGGGGTCATTCGTGGTCAGCCGGAATGTCGTCAGCACTGCACGACCTCTGCCGTAGCGTCGTTCAGCGATCAAGGCTGCCGGCTTGTGTATCCAGCCCACGAAGATGCCGGCATGCACACGGGCCTCGAAATCCCACGGGGTGAACCCGACCAGGACACATTCCGGAGTCACGCCATCGAAGGCGAAATCGAGCAGCGGACCGCCCGGCAGCCGCTGGAAGGGACCCTCGCGACGCAGCCAGGCGAAGGACGAGGCCCAATCGCCGCTCCAGGGTGTGCCCTCCCGCGCCTTGATCCGCACGCCGGCGAAGTCCGACTCGATAGCATCAGGGCCGCCGGCTAACAGCAACAGACGTCCGCCTTGGCGCACGTAAGCCCCGAGTTCCTCATCAAGCTTATGCGCTACGATTACGTCCGCCGACTGTGGATCGGAGACTACGTTGTAGTCCAGCGCAACCAGGCGTGCCGTCAGTTCAGGGCTTGACGCCCACAGGAAGACGTTGGCGTCAACCGGTCCACGACGCTTTGGAAAGATCGACAAATCCAGGTGGTTCGACGCCAGCCGGCGGCCGGCGGGGGACCGCAGCTCTAGTTCCAGCCGGTGCACCCCTGGCGCAGTCACCTTCGGTGCGGAAAAGGCTGCCGCATCTACGGCCTCCACTTGGCCGGCATGCAGAGCCGGCACCGCCGCGCGACCTGCTGCACCCGAGGACGTGGACCAGTGAACTTCACTTTCCTCGATCACCCGCCCAGCGCCGTGCGCCACCGAGACTTCAATTCGTATTGGCTCGCCGGCCCAGTAGGCGACCCGTTCCCACGCGGGGATGACCATCGTGTCGGCGTTGACGGCGGCCAATTCGGACTGAAATACTTTCGGATTGCGGCGCATGTCCAGCAGGCCGTTGCACTCCCAGTGGACGTCGGTCAGCTCCGTGATCACATAGCCGGCGATCTCGGGATGCCGGCGCATGGACTCGATCTCGTATTTCAGGGCGTTGTACTGCTGCCACTGGGTGGCTTCCACGAACTCGCGCCAAGTGCCGAAGACCCGATCCAGGTGCCACCGGTGGAAGCGCCGGCGCACGCCGTGAGGGTAGACCACACCATCCCCCCATTCGAGACCTGTCTCGAACCACCACGGCTCACGCCCTTCGGCATCCAGCAGCAAATCCACATCGGGCAACCCCCAGTTGCCGAACTCCGACACGATGAGGGGTTCATCACCCGACCGGACAGCCTCGTCACTCGGGCTGAACGTCCAAACCGGGCGAGTCGCGAAAGCGCCGACAAACTCATCCCACTCAGCGCGGTGATCGGGGATGGCCCGGTAGTGGTGATAGTCCTCGAGGTCGGTCTGAATGTGAAAGTTCGGCCAGCAAGGAGAATTATCTACAACAAGGCGAGTCGGGTCAAGTGCCTTCAGCCATTGATAGGTGTCTTTGAGCCAGGCCCGGTGTGTTGCATCATGCACTAGGTCCGTCCCCCAATCCTCGTTGATGATGGTCCACGCGATGATAGAGGGGTAGTTCCCATCTCGTTCTACCATGCCTTGCAGGGTCGCCCGGGCGCGCTGAGCTGTCTCGTCGGTCAACAGATGCCAGTTGGGTAACTCCGTCCAGATCAACATGCCCAGCCGATCAGCCACTGCATAGTAGCGCGGATCGGCTATTTTGATGTGGCAACGGAGGCAATTGAGTCCGAGCTCTTTGGCCTTGCGGATTTGGTCTTCCAGGAATTCCTCGGATGGAGGTGTGCAGATGGTGCCAGGGTAGTAGTCCTGGTCCAGCGCGCCGCGGAGGTAGAGGGGCTCGCCGTTGAGGAAGAGCCGGCCATCGCGGGCCTCAATCGTTCGAAAGCCAAACTGCTCACGACATGCATCGCGCAACGCCTGGCCCTCATAGAGACGCACTTCACAGGCATACAAATGCGGATGATCTGGTGACCAGGACAGTGGTGCGTCAACAGTCACCCCCATCTCAACTCCCTGCATACCCAACGTAACCGCCAATCGCGAAGATGCGACGACATCTCCTTCGGGATCAAGGACCTTGATTTCAACAGCACAGTCAGCGACAGCCGGCTCTGACAAAGACACGCGCGTATCTACGCGGCCGGTGGGCAAATCGGGTGTCAGTCGAACAGATTGCACGTGGAGCGCCGGCCGGCGTGCCAGCCACACCGACTGCCAGATACCGCTAGTCTGGCCGTACCAACTCTGTTTGCCATGCGGGATCTCAGGAAAGAGCTCATTCGGATCGTCGACACAGATGGTGATAGTGTTCGTGCCAGCCCACGCGGCAGAGGTGATGTCGAATTCAAAGGGGAGATAGCCCCCTTCGTGATAGCCAATCTTGACATCGTTGACCCAAACGTCGGCATGGTAGTCGACGGCACCAAGGCCAAGAAAAACGCGTTCGGTCAACCAATCGGCCGGCACTTCGACTGTACGCCGATACCAAGCCCGCCCGGTGTAGAAGCGGAGCTCGGGGGATTGAGATTGCCAAGGTGCAGGTACATCGATCAGCGCAAGGGGCTCAGCCGGCAGGGATTCTGGAGATAGCTGATTCTCCGGATCAGCCCAGAATTCCCATTGACCGTCGAGCGAAGTATGTGGGCGGTGCATCATATCAATCGTTTCTCCTATTAATCGAAGTCTGATGATAACTGCTCAGGCGACTGCCCGGCGACTGCCCGGCCACCGTCTTCGCAGTTGAGGCTATTCATTGTGTAGGCACGCAGCACCCGCGCAGTCACCTCTGATGATTGTTATGGTTGTTGCTGGGCCTCCGGTCGATGAAGTGTGGGGGCGCCGTTGACGAACGTTATCCGGCCCAGGTGCAGGCTCCGCTGACCTACTGGATAGCCGACACTGGGTAGCGTCCAAGCATGATGTGCAATCCACAGAGCATTGCCTGCATCTCTGAAAAAGG
>JAANWY010000153.1 GCA_018263655.1 Anaerolineales bacterium
TGCTCTTCCGATCTATCATTTGCTTGATGCGCCTCGATGCATCGCTGCGCTGCCAGAGCCCGATCAGCCACAGCCCCGTAAAGCCCCACTCACCTAATCTATCGAGTTCCTCGTCTGGGATCTGATCTAACCGATGGATGTGACGTTGGTACTCCTTAGACAACTGATCGAGCCACACGTAGGTGTTCTTAGCGATCACCACGACCTTCGGCATCCAGTCGCTGTCCGGACTGAACCGCTCGGGCTCGACTTCCAGCCCTGTAAAGTCGACCACCCGAGAAGGCCCCCGGCCGAGGAAGCCCATCTTCTCCTCTTCTTTGATGAAATCCAGGCTGCTCAGCAAACGATAGAGGTAGCGGCCCAGCATATAGCCCCACTTCTCACGGATATGCTCGAGCTGACCGGTTAGAGAGTGGGGGACCTTGACCGCCGGCTCGCGGAGCATGTCGATGAGGTTCTGCTCATCCGGGCCAAACGTAGGCTGCGTGTCGAGGAAAGCGCGCAGTTCCTCAACAATCTCCAGATAGACAGTGTCCCGCTCCAGATCGGAATCGTCGAACAGCTCCATGAAGGGCGAGAATGCCGGGTTGGTATTGGCCAGCCACAGCGTCAGCATTTCCTCCAGCGCAATCCGACGGTTGGAAGCCCCCTGGGTTTCCCCCTCCACGTAATCGTCCAGCGTGATCTCTCCCCGGTAGACAGCCACCGGTGGGTACCGATCCACGAATCGGCGCAGAGTTTCGTTGACCTCTTCTTCTCCCAGCTCATCGGACAGCGCCTCCAACGCGTCCTGCATGACTTCTGGACTCTTCTGCTCGCGGTACAACTGGACCACGTAGTGCAAGATTTCGTCGATAAGGCCCATAGCGTTGATCTGGCCGGCGCGCACTGCCTGCTCCGGAAAACTCACCAGATCTCGCTTCTCGTTCATCTTCCGCGCGAAGACACGCGCAGCGTGGAAATTGGCGAAGACAACGTTCCCGGTCACGGAGAAAAGCTTCTCGTCGAACTCGTATTGGTCCCGTGCAGCACGGGAAATGTGAAATTCTAGCGTCACTATGTCATTTTTCTGCATACGCGCCTCTTTATTCTAATGGTTAGAGAATATCGAAACAGCCACCCATATTCTATCACACGCGAGATTGCAGCGCAATCGGCAACGGGCACGATGCCATCGCGCCCTACTCGCGGCTTGACAAATTCGTCGCAACCCGCTAGCATATGAGTACCCATTCATATATCGACGCGATACCGAGAACCGTCATGTCAACATCACAGAAACTCAACCTGACGATTGAAGGCATGGATTGCGCTGATTGCGCAGCCAAACTGGAGAAGGGCGTGGGCCGGCTCGACGGCGTCAAGAGCTGCACGATCAACTTCGCCGCCGCCAAGATGAGCGTGTCCTACGACACGACAACTATGGAAGAGGATACCATCATCGGTCGTGTTCGCGATCTGGGCTATGACATCGTGTCAAACGACCAGCCGGCATCCGAACAGCCTCGCGGCGTCCTCGGACTGCTGCGCTACATGCGCCGCCGGCGCCAGGACACTATGACGCTGCTGGCCGGCGCTCTAACAGGGCTGGCCTTCGCGCTGGACATACTCGGCTTCCCGAGCATTGCTGTCCACGGCCTCTACGGCGCCGCCATCATCGCTGGCGGCTACTACATCGCTCAGAAGGGCGTTCGCGGGCTCTGGTTCAATCGCACGCTGGACATGAACATCCTGATGACCATCGCCGCTGTTGGGGCTGTCATCATCGGCGCCTGGGAAGAAGCAGCGCTCGTAATCTTTCTCTTCAGCCTGGGCGAGACGCTGGAAGGTTACACCATGGACCGCGCGCGAAACAGCATCCGCAGCCTGATGGAGCTGGCGCCGGCCGAAGCCACGCTGCTGAGCGGGGGAGCAGGGGAGCGGGGGAGCAGGGGAGCGGAGGAGCGGAGGAAAAGGGTGCCGGTGGACGAGTTGCTCGTCGGTGACGTGATTCTGGTGCGTCCCGGCGAGCGTATCCCCATGGATGGGCGGGTCATGAGTGGACAGTCGCTCGTCGACCAGGCGCCCATCACCGGCGAGAGCATGCCCGTATCGAAGGCGTCGGGCGATGAAGTGTTCGCCGGCACCATCAACCAGAGTGGCGCATTGGAGATCACCGTCACCCAGCGCGCCGCGGACAATACCCTCAGCCGCATCATCCACATGGTAGAAGAAGCACAAGGCCAAAAAGCCCCGACGCAGCGCTGGGTTGACGGGTTCGCCAAGTACTACACGCCGGCCGTCGTCGGGCTCGCCGCACTGATCGCCACGGTACCCCCCCTGCTATTCGATCAGCCTTTCTGGGAGCCGGCCTCGGGACCACATGGCTGGCTCTACCGTGCGCTGGCCCTGCTCGTCATCGCCTGCCCGTGTGCGCTCGTCATCTCGACGCCGGTCAGCATCGTCAGCGCCATCAGCCGCGCGGCGCGCAATGGCGTCTTGGTGAAGGGTGGCGCCTATCTGGAAATGGCCGGCGCCCTGAAGGTCATCGCCTTCGACAAGACAGGGACCCTGACTCGCGGGCAGCCGGCCGTCAGTGAGATCCTGTGCGCCGACGGCTGCTGCCTCGACGAGCAGGGGCGCAACGACAGTGACGCCAAATGCGACGACTGTGACGATGTGCTAGCCCTGGCAGCCGCCGTTGAGAGCCGCTCCGAGCACCCGCTGGCCCAGGCCATCACCCGCGAAGCTGCCAGCCGGGGGCTCGACGAGATCTACGGTGCGGCTGATGACGTCACTGCCCTACCCGGTCGCGGGGTCCGAGGGCGCGTCAACGGCAAGCACGTCATCGTGGGCAGCCACCGCCACTTCGACGAGAACCACCTGCACAGCGACTTCCTGTGCCGGCAGATCGACAACGCCGAAGCTGAAGGTCAGACCACTATGCTGGTTCACGACGGTGAAGTTGTTCGCGGCTACATTGCTGTAGCGGATCAAATGCGGCCCAGCAGCAGAGAGGCTATCGCCCAACTGCGCGATCTCGGCATCGAGCGGACAATCATGCTGACCGGCGACAACGAGAATACGGCGCACGCCATCGCTGCTGAGGTGGGCGTGGATGATGCGCAGGCGAACCTCCTGCCAGCCGACAAGGTCGAGGCCGTCAAGGGGCTGGCCAAGAGGCACGAATACGTGGCGATGGTGGGCGACGGAGTGAACGACGCGCCGGCTCTGGCGGCCGCCACGATCGGCATTGCCATGGGGGGCGCCGGCACCGATCAAGCGCTGGAGACGGCCGACATCGCACTGATGGCCGACGACCTGAGCAAACTGCCCTTCGCCATCGAGCTGAGCCGGCGGACGCGCAACATCATTCGGCAGAACGTCGCCCTCAGCTTGCTGATCAAGGGCGTCTTCATGGCCCTGGCCATTCCGGGCCTGGCCACGCTCTGGATGGCCGTCTTCGCCGATATGGGTGCATCGTTGCTCGTCACGGTGAACGGGATGAGGCTGTTGCGAGAACGGAACGAATCCAACCAAGCCGTCTAGCGCAGCGTACTGCGTATTGCGTATTCCGTGAAACTGCGCTCCTGGAAGAAACATTACGCAACACGCAATATGCCATACGTTGCGCCGTAGTCAACTCACGGTCTGGCAAGAACCCGTCACGCGCAAAGACGACCGCCCGCTTACCCCGTCCCAAACTGCCGGTCGCCGGCATCACCCAGACCCGGCCAGATGAAGCCGGCCGGCCACGGACCCTCGTCGCCAGTCAAGCGCTCGTCAATGACGGCCATGTGGATGGGCACGTCGGGATGGGCGTCGCTCAGCGCCTGCACGCCTTCCGGCGCAGCCAGGATACCCACGAACTTGATCCTATCAGCACCCCAGTCCTTCAAAATATCAATCGTCGCCACCGCCGACCCCCCGGTCGCCAGCATTGGGTCTAGCACCAAGCAAAGCTGCACCGTGGGCGATACGGGCAGCTTGTTGTAGTACTCTACCGGCTGCAGGGTTTGTTCGTCCCGATAGAGACCGATGTGCCAGACTTCTGCTTGGGGGATCAAGTTCCAGATGCCGTTGACCATGCCGAGGCCGGCGCGCAGAATGGGCACCAGGCCGATTTTATCCTGCACAACGTGTCCCTCAAACTCCGCCAGAGGCGTCTCAATGGGTTGAGGCTTGAGTGGCAGGTCCAGCGTGGCCTCGTAAACCAGCATCGCCGCCACCTCGCTGACCAGTTCGCGGAACTTCTTGGGCTCGGTGCGTTTGTCACGCAGCAGCGTCAGTTTGTGTGTCACCAGTGGGTGAGTGGAACGAAAGACGTTGGATGATGTCTTAGAACTCATCGCAGCTTGTCTCCTCTTGCCTCTTAGTAACCGTTCAGGATGTATCAGGACTATAGCATCCCGAGTAGTGCGAAACGCCATTGAGCGCGTATCGAGGGGTGCGGGTTTGCGACGGTTCCGCGCATGGACCGCACCCCCTTCGACCGGGCTCAGGACGTCGCTTCGATACGTCCTCCACTGCGTTCCGGCCTACTCAGGATGCTTCGTGAGCTATCACCTGAACGCTTACGCCTCTTATTGTAGACCGAACTCGGTGTGATCTCTATCACTCGCTCGATGCCTATTTATACAGGCAGCACCGATATTTGTCCAAGACAGAGTCGCTCATGGGGAACTCAATTCTCCCGCTGCGCAGGTTCGCTACTCGTCAGTAATCAGGGATGTTACACTTTCTTTACAACCGTCTCACTTCTTGCTAACAACTCTACGCTATTCTGCTGGATAAGAACTTGATCGAGCACCGATCATGGGGTGTTATCTATGAACAGGAAAGCACTGTTGCTGGCGCTCGTCCTCTTCGGTGCCCTGGCCCTCGGCCCTGTCCAGGCCGAGGCGCCGGCCGGCACCGATGAAGCCTACTGGCCCTCCTTCGGCTACGATCCGCAGAACACGAGCCGCAGTCCGTACGCCGGCCCGCAGTCGGGGCAGATCGCCTGGACCTACGATGCGCC
>JAANWY010000154.1 GCA_018263655.1 Anaerolineales bacterium
CCAGTGGCTGGAAGTCGTTCTCGGCGGCATAGAAAACCATATCCAGGTTGTATTCGCCTGGCGGCATGCCGGCCGGCAACGATATTGGATGGCGCCCCAGGACAACTTCGCCCGTCGTCCAACGGTAGGTTGGGTACCAGAAGCCGGCCAACTGGCTATCCTCATTGGCCCACAGCACCCCCTCGTCATCCCGCAGGCGAACCGAGACTTTGTAGTTCCTGTTCATGGGCGCCAGCGCCTGCCAATACAGCAAAACGTCAACCGGCTGATCGGCCGGCGTCGGCTCTTCCAGCACGTCGTACCCCGCCAACCGCACTTCGTCGGTGGGGCTTAGGCCCAACGGATAATCAATCTCGGAGGTGAAGAGCGTGGTCGTTGGTAGCCGGTAGTGGCGGAGCTCGAGCCCGTGGAAATCGGCCTGGATCAGCACTTGCTCTCCGACCCGGTCCAGCAACGCCAACACGACGCCGTTCGGATCCGCCACCTCGTCTTGCCAGAGGACGACCCAGAGCCCGCGACGGTTGGCGGCGAATCGATCCAACTCTCCCGTGACGTCCAAGGTTACGACGTCGGTAATAGACGGTGACGGCGTGGTATCTTTGGGGATTGGCATCCAGTTGTCGCCAGCGTAGTAGTACTCGAACACCGGGAAGAAGTGACCGGACAGCAACAGCACGCCCTCATCTTCCCCCACGTTCTGCTCCAGAAATCGCGTGAGGCCCCGGAAGTCCTGGCGGGCGTATGCAGAATCGAAGTACATGTTGGAGGCGCTTTGAGCGGCCGTCGCTGTGAGGAAGAGTAAAGCGCCCAAGGTCACAGCCGATCCGACCATACGCGCCAGAGCAGCATCTCCGCGGCGTGGCCAGAGCGCTCGAAGACCGGCCGCTGCCAAGATGTAGAAGGCCGGCGATGCCACCATCAGATAGCGTGGGGCGAACTTCGGTCGATCCCGAACAAGGAAGTACAAGGCAACCAACGGGACCCCGAGTAGAAGCGTCATGAGCACCACGCTGTCAATTGACCGCCGTTCCCGAACTAAAGACCCGACGATGCCGATAAACATCAGGACCATGAAGCCGGCGACTGCCCACTGTGCCGGCGTTCCCCTCAGCGTTTCGCCAACGCTGAAGGCTGTGAAGGTGCGCTGCGCCACCCACTGGAGACTGAGCTTCCCGGGCCAGTACGATAGCGTCTGGTGCTGGTAGTGGTCGATCAGGTACGGGACCCACGGGAGGACAGCTAGCCCGAGCGCGATCTGGGACAGCAGCCAGAATAAGAAGGGGCGCGGCGGTGCCGGCATCGTCTGGCGGCCGGCGACCACTCCCAGCGCCTGGGCGCGCTCCCAGGCCCACCGCCCCCAGACACGGGCCGTCCACCACAGCACAAAGGCCCCCTGCGCCGCAACCATCATCCAGGCGTAGTAGTGAGTGTAGACGGCCCCGATGGTTGACGCGACGTACAGGAGCCACGCCTGGCGCCGGCCGCTCACGGCACGGATCAGGGCCAGGGTTGCCAACAGGGAAAGAGCCGTAACCTGCGCGTACATCCGGACTTCCTGCGCATACCACAGGTGAAACGGTGCGATCGTCAGCAGAAAGGCAGTCACCAGTCCTGTCCGGCGATCGAAGAGGTCCGCTGCGACGCGGAAGGCTGAGGGGACGATCAGAACACTGAAGAACAGTGACAGAAACCGGGCAGCAAACTCACTGGTGCCGGCCAATTGGCTCCAGAAATGGAGCAGGTATATGTAGAGCGGTGGATTGAAGTCGCCGGTAGTGATGGCACTCGGGTCCCTACCGGCCAGCCACACGCTGAACCCCTCGTCGTACCACAAGCTTTGATAGTCGAGGCGATAGATGCGCAAGGCGAAGGCGAGCAGCGTCAGGAGGAGAATGAGGAATGGAAGACGGAAGGTGGAAGCTGGAAAATGGAAATGGGACTCTCCCCATTTTCGACGCTCCATTTCCCATTTTCCATCTTCTATTTTCCGTTCTCCAGCTTCTGAGTGCATAGTTCAGTGAACAACCAGGGTTTCTAACATAACGTGATCTCGGGACTCGCCATCCTGGCCCGTCGGCACGACGGACATCACCGGCAGCCGGCTGCTACTGGCCGGGTCGTACATTGCCGCGATCAGACGGTATTCACCCGGTGGTGTTTCAGGTCCGACGATCAGAGCGTGGGAGTCTGTGATGACTTCGCCAGGCAGCCAGCCGGTCGTCGGGCGGTCCCAGTTTGCCGGCACGCTGTCGTGCTGTACAACGATTTGGTTGTCTGAAGATAAGACTTGCACAGTGACCTTAAGGTTCCCATCGAGCACAGCATTGGTCCGCCAATAGAGCACAACGCTGAATTCTTGATCGGGTTTGACCGATTGCGCTTTACGGTCTGCGGTTCGGGCAAGACCCGATTTCAGATCGTAGCCGAGCAGGCTGATCGCAGAGCCTAATTCTGCGTCCAGGGGATGCTGCGGGGTGGAGACTGCCGTGACAACGTCATCACGGGGTGCGATTTCGACTGTTTCCAAACGGATATCGGTGCCCCCGACAGGCAACCAGCGCAGTCGATGGGCCGTCAGCGGCCGGCCACCTGGATCGACGACGCTGAGAACGACTGTAGCGTCGCCGGGTTGCGCGTCGGCCGGCACGATGAGCCGATGCTGGTCTTGGATCACGTCGCCGGCTCGCCACCGGCTTGTCGGGTAGCTGCCCGATGCCGGCGTAACGGTCCTCTCGGTGAGCACGCGGCCATCTGCCCCGACGAGTCGCAGCCACAACTGGTAGTCGCGATTCAAGTCCTCGAGAGCTTGCCAGTACGTCGCCAAGGGGATCTCATCCCCCGGCCGGCGCACCTTAGTTGCCAGGTCGAAGCCCAGCAAACGTACTGCGGAGCCAAAGTTGACGTCTCGCCCTACCTCCGGGAGTACGGCATTGGGAGAAACGCATGTCTCTGGGCGTACGACCTCGATGTCACCGAGATCGACCAAGCTTCCTCTGCCAGTCGACAGGGGGTCGCCGGATGTCGGATCATACACTTGCAGTTTCAGGCGGTAGATACCGGGCGGCGCTCCAGGATTTATTGCCAGTTCATGCCGCTGGCGCAGCACTGTGTGCGGTTCCCACGTGGATGTTGGGTGCAAGCCGCCGAAGGGCGTCGTGTCTCCGCGCCCCCAGACGTAGCCGGCGTCATCCACCAACGTTGTCGCGATGCGGTAGTCGACATCCAGTGCGGCCTGCGGCTCCCAGTAGAAGTGCGTGGCAAACACCTCGCCAGCTCGGGCCGGGTTGTGGGGTACCGCGTAGCCGTGAAAAGCGAGCCGGCTACCCAACTCGACCCGCTTCCCGCGCAAGTCCGAGGGGGCCTCCGCCAGGTGAGGGGCCTCACCCTCATACACCGCGGCCATTACTGGGATGTTCATGCCCTCGAAAAAGACTTCGTCACTTTGAAAGAGATGTTGATCCAACCACTCGCGAACAGGTGGATGGGGTGACATGAACCACAGGCGGTCATACCGGTCCATTAAGGCTCGAATCTGCTCCGGGAAATCTGGCTGCAGGTGGGCGCCGAAACGGGGCATGGCATCGATGGGCGCATCGGCCCCCAAATAGTACTCAAATGCCAGCGTCAGGACGCCATCACGGACGATCAGAGCGTCGTTGGGGCCGCGATGCACCTGAAAGTACTCCGCCAGGCCGCGCACATCATCCTTGAGGTAGCGCGGGTCAGTGAAGTAGTTGCTTGTCGACAGGCTAGTCCCGAGCACGATCACCGCAAGGCTCGCCAACAACGCGGGCCGCGCATGCCGGCGCAGTGTCAGCATGCCGGCGCCAAGTAGGAGATAGTACGCCGGTGACACGATCATCAGATGGCGTGCACCCTGGTACATCGGCTTGACGTACGACGCCCCGTACAAGGCCAAGATGGGTAGAGAGAGATAACCTACCAGGAAAAGGGCAATCCCCTGCCGACGGCGAAGCAGGGCTAGCAAGCCGACCACCAACACGACCAGGAATGCAACATCTAACGAGTATAGCCGGTAGAAGTCAACTGATAACCCGAGACTGAAGGCATTCCACAAGTCGCGAACCATAACCCACAACGGCACGAAGTAGAAGTCCCGTTCCGGACCGAGCCCGAGCCGGCGCACGACGAACGGAAGTACTGGTAAAGCAATGAGGCCCGCGACCGCTATCGGCACGATCAGCCACCAGCGTCTCCGGCGTGACGCTTGGACAACGAGGTACAAACCCTGGAATCCAAGCAAGAAGAAAGCACTGTAGTGAGTGTAAATCATCGCGGCCGTGATCGCGAAGTAAGCCGACGCCCAGCGCACTTCGGGCTTTCCGTTGCCCACAGCCCGAATTAGCGCGTAGACAGACGCAATGCTGAGCGCCACCAACAGAGTGTACATCCGGATTTCCTGAGCATACCAGAGGTAGAGGGGCGATAGAGCAGCCATTAACGCTGTCAGCAAGCCGGCCGTGTCGTTGAGGAGCCGGCGCCCCAGCACGTAGAGCAGCGGGATGGTGAGCAAACTGGCCAAGACCGACAGGTATTTGGCGACGAAGGTGCTGGTGCCGGCTACGGCCATCAGAGCATGCAGGAACAGGAAGTAGAGGGGAGGTTGCGTGTCCTGTGTCGGCACGCCTTGGATCGTGATTCGGCCCGATAGAATGAACGGAACGCTTTTCTGAGCCCGGTATAGGCTCAGGCTCTCATCACTCCAGATACTCTTGCCGTCCAAATCGTATGTCCGGGTGACAAAAGACAGCAGGATGAGGGCCACAAGGCAGGCTAGAACGAACAGACGTTTACGCATAGAATTGGTGTAGCTCGTACATCATGAACCTGACAGCTTCAGGCTAACCGGATCTACTCACGCACTTCGTGCCTATACAAGAATAGGCCGGAAAAGATGGGGGTGTGGGGGGCGGCCGCCCCCCACACCCCCATCTTTTCCGCATTTCTCAACTACGAGGGCAATAGCCGG
>JAANWY010000155.1 GCA_018263655.1 Anaerolineales bacterium
TCCTGAGTTCATCGAAGGGGGTGCGGCTTGTTCGAAGAACCGTCGCAAACCCGCACCCTTCGATACGGTCTCCACTTCGTTTCGACCTACTCAGGATGCTAGTCCTGATACCTCCTGAACGGTTACCAATCCTCAAATTCGCTGTGAAGAGTTCACGCGTAAAGAAGCTATAGAAAGAGGGAGGTGTGCCATATTCGACTTAGCCGTCTTTGCCGACGACATTGACCAGGACCTCGATCACGCACTGGACGTGGTGGAAGAACTCGGTGTCAAGTGGGTCGAGATTCGGAGTGCCTGGGGGAAGAACCTGGTGGACCACACTGACGCAGCGGTGCGCCAGGTGCACGACGCCATTCACGCGCGCGGTCTGCGCGTCCCCTGCATCGCCGCCCCGCTGTTCAAATCTCGCCTGAGAGGCCAGGGGGAAGCCAGCCAAGAGCTTTTCTTCGCTCAACAGCGAGATGAAGTGGCCCAGCAGATCGCCATGCTGCGCCGAGCGGCTGAAATAGCGCGTCTATTCGACACCAAGCTGGTGCGCTGTTTCTCCTTCTGGCGCCTCGGAGACGACCCCGCCGAGATCTGGCCCGATCTGTTGGGGCCGTTTCAGGAAGCGATATGGGTGGCCGAAGAAGAGGACGTCATTCTGGTCCTGGAAAACGACTTCGAGTGCAATCTAGGCAGCGGCCGGCAGACATCTCGCTTCATCGAACAGGTTGGCTCGCCTAACTTGCGGTTGCTGTGGGACCCAGGCAACGCCTATTTCGTGGGGGAGACGCCCTATCCGGCCGGCTGCAAGTTTGGCAAGCGCCTGATCGGTCACGTGCACGTCAAGGACGCAGTGCGCGACCCAGAGACCCACCAGCCTCGCTGGGTGGCCTTGGGCACTGGCGACATTGACCTCTCGGGGCAACTGAACGCACTGCAGGCCGACGGCTACGCCGGCGTGGTCTCGATGGAGAATCACTTCACACCCGCCGGCGGCAGCCCAGAAGAGGGCGTGCGCGAGTCGTTTGCCGGCCTGCAACGCTTGATGGCGGAGATTTAGAGGACCGATGCGCACCACGCAACCTGTCGACGTCTCCCTAATTGACCCTACCGCTCATCCGCTGGTTTTCACCGGCCGGCGCGGCGAGCGGTTCCAGGTCAGCGTGCTGGAGGACGATCTAATTCGCGTACAACACTGGCCCGATGGCCAACCGCGCCTGGATCGAACGTGGATGGTCGTCGGTCCCGAGGGCGACGTCCCCCGGGANGGCCGCCGGCGGGATGACGTCTCCTCCTTCTCGCTGCCGGATTTCGACCTTGATGCCGCGCAGGACACACTTCAGTTGCGTACCGAACGGCTTCAGCTTGAAATCGTGCTGGATGACTTTTGTCTGCGTTGGGCCGACGCCGGCGGCCGCGCCTTCGCCGCCGACCTGAGCGGGCGAGCGTACCCCTACGATCAATCTGGCCGAGCCGTCTACCACTACCTGGAGCGCCGTCCGGACGAGCACTACTACGGCTTCGGCGAGCGGGCCGGCCCGCTGGACAAAGCCGGGCGGCGCATGCGGCTGCTCAACCTCGACGCCCTGGGTTACAACGCCGAGACCAGCGACCCGCTCTACAAGCACTTCCCCTTCTACATCACCTTTGTGCCCGATTTGCAGATCGCCTACGGGCTCTTCTACGACAACCTGGCAACAACCGTCTTGGACCTGGGCTGCGAACTCGACAACTACTACGCCCCTTATCGCTATTATCAAGCCGAAGGGGGCGACGTCGACTATTACTTCATCTACGGTCCAACGATTGAGCAAGTAGTCGAGAAGTTCTCCGCCTTGACCGGGCGGATGGTTTTGCCGCCCCGCTGGTCACTCGGCTATCTGGGTTCCACCATGACCTACACCGAAGCTCCGGATGCTCAAGAGCAACTGAAGCGTTTCGTCGATCTGTGTCGGGAACACCGGATCCCGTGCGATCTGTTCCACCTCTCGTCGGGCTACAGTGCCGGCGACGATGGAAAGCGCTACGTCTTCAACTGGAACCTGCGCAAGATCCCGGATCCTCGGGGGGTAGTCGAGCATTTTCACCGCGCAGGCATCAAGGTGGCAGCCAACATCAAACCCTGCCTGCTGACCTCCCACCCCCGATACGAAGAAGTAGATGAGCTAGGCGCCTTCATCCGGGCCGCCGACTCGGATGAGGCAAAGCTTAGCACTTTTTGGGGCGGCTCGGGGGCGCACGTTGATTTCACGCATCCCGCCGGCTACGACTGGTGGAAACAACGGGTCCTGGACCGCCTGTTGACCTTCGGCATCGATGCCACCTGGAACGACAACAACGAGTACCCCATCTGGGACGATGAGGCCCGTTGTGCTGGGTTTGGTAAACCTCTGCGGGTGGGGCTGGTTCGGCCGCTGCACAGCCTGCTGATGGCCCGCGCCTCCTACGAGGCCCAGCGGGAGTTTCGCCCAGACGAACGCCCCTACCTCATCTCTCGTTCCGGGTGCCCCGGCATCCAACGTTACGCCCAGACTTGGTCCGGCGATAACACGACCTCGTGGCACACTCTGCGCTACAACATCCCGATGGGGCTAGGCCTTGGCTTGTCAGGTGCTCCCAATACGGGACACGATGTCGGGGGCTTCGCCGGCAGCCGGCCGGAGCCAGAGCTCTTCGTCCGCTGGGTGCAAAACGGCATCTTCCACCCCCGTTTCACCATCCATTCCTGGAACACCGATGGCACCGTCAACGAACCGTGGATGTATCCGGAAGTATTACCCCTTATCCGCGAGGCCATCGAGTTCCGCTATCAGCTGATTCCTTATCTGTACACCCTCTTTATTGAAGCAGCGGAAACGGGGCACCCCATCATCCGCCCGATGGTTTACGCCTTCCCCGAGGACCCGAACTGCCATACCGAGTCTTTTGATTTCATGCTGGGACCGAATTTGCTGGTGGCTTCGGTGCTGGAGGAGGGCGCCCGCACACGTTCGGTATATCTGCCAGACTCGGGGGAGTGGTGTGATTTCCACACCGGCGAGTGGCATCGCGGCGGACAGACTATTGAAACTGACGCGCCGCTGGAGCGCATTCCGCTGTTCGCGCCGGCCGGCGGCATCATCCCCATGGGCAAAGTGATGCGCCACGTGGGCGAGCAACCCGACGGCGTGCGCCAAGCTTACGTCTTCCCTCACCCCCACTCTGGACGAGGCACGTTCACCCTCATCGAAGACGACGGCATCAGCCTGGGCTACCAGCGCGGAGAGTACACGGAGATTACGCTGGAAGTCGCTGCTGAACCTGATCGCATTTCGCTCAACGTGCACCTACTGCGGGAAGGTTACCCTCTGCCGTACACCGAGATTGAACTCATCCTTCCACCTGACGAGAAACGTTTGATAGAGACCGAAGTCGGTGAGATTGGGGCCGACGCGCAAGGATGGCGGCCCGTCACGATCCCGGTGAAGACATCAAGCAAGACATCAAGCGGCGTAAGCGTTCAGGGGGCAACCCATGGAGCATCCCTTCGACAGGCCCTTCGACAGGCCCTTCGACAGGCTCAGGACGCCGCTCAGGACGCCGCCTGAGTAGACCGAGGCGAAG
>JAANWY010000156.1 GCA_018263655.1 Anaerolineales bacterium
CGAAGAACCGTCGCAAACCCGCACCCCCTTCGACTGGGCTCAGGACGTCGCTTCGATACGGTCTCCACTTCGTTTCGACCTACTCAGGATGCTAGTCCTGATACCTCCTGAACGGTTACCTGCAGGTAAATAACTGTCCCAAAAAGCTGCCAACACCGTAGGTGGGACACCACCCGAAATCCGCGAATTCTGGGGTGATTATTTTCCTGCAGATTCCTTACTGAACTTGCTTTCGGGGGCTCTTGCGTGTCATTCGTTACATCGTCCAGCAGTTCTAACTTTCGCTCGGCATGGTTCAGTTTGGCCAAAACCCTGGTTGACAATTAACACCATGGGTAGTTAGCCCAACCACGTTGGGCGGCTCCGAAATGCGAAGTTTGACTCGCTTTCGACGGCCAACACGGTTGGCCTGCTACCCAAAGGTGTCAAGGTGTTTTCCGCCTCAATTGAACCATGCCTTTCGCTCCGTTTCGCCTTTTGCAGAATGAGAGCTATACTTATGCTAGCATATGAGTTGGCTAATCGTTCTCTCAATACTTGCAGTTCTCATTCTCTTCACCACGCTCTACGTGGCGGCCGAATTTGCCATCGTCAGCGCGCGACGCTCGCGGCTGGCGCAAGCGGCCAGCGAAGGCAAGCGCGACGCGCTGCTCCTCCTGTCCATCGTCGAGGACCCGCGCCAGCTTGACACCTACGTCGCCGCCTGCCAAATCGGCATCACGGCTTCCAGCCTGACACTCGGCTACTACGGTCAGGCGGCCCTCACACCCATCATCAGCCCACTCGTTGCCGAGATCGGCGACGTCTCACAGACAGCGGTGCAGTCCGTCGTGGCGACCGGCGTCTTGCTCTTCTTGACGACCCTGCATGTGATCTTGGGCGAAGTGGTGCCGAAGAACGTCGGCATCCAGTATCCGGAGCGGCTAGCTCTGCTGACGGCCGTCCCGATGCGCTGGTCCATGGCTGTGTTCCGGCCGCTGATCTGGTTCTTCAACGGCAGCGGACAACTTATCTTGGACCTGATAGGGCTGACGCCCACCACAGAGCATGCCCACATCCACTCGCCGGATGAGATCCAATTGCTCGTCGAAGAGAGTACGGAAGGCGGGCTTCTCGACGCGGAGGAGCAACGGCTGCTCACGAACACCCTGCGCCTCCGCGAACAACCCGTGCGCCAGGTGATGATCCCGCGCACCCAGATACTGAGTGCGCGGGCTGACAAGCCACGTGACGAACTACTCGAACTACTCGCTGACTCGCCATTCTCGCGCCTCCCGCTCTACGGCGAATCCATCGACGACATCGTCGGTGTCGTCCACTTGAAGGATCTTCTCTGCCTGGACTGGCAGACAGGCGAACAGGATGTGCGGCTGGCCATGCACGCAGTGCCGTTCGTGCCGGCCACCATGTCCGTCAATGAAGTCTTTACTCTGTTGCAGCGAGAACGCCACCACGTCGCCATCGTGCTCGACGAATTTGGCGGGACGGCCGGTCTCGTCACCATCGAGGACCTGGTCGAGGAAATCTTCGGCGAGCTACAGGACGAATTCGACGTCGAAATGCCACCCATCGAGGTCCAGCCAAACCAGCGGGTGCGCGTACGCGGTAACACGCCGATCAGTACGCTCAACCAAATACTGAGCCTGGATCTGCCGGACGACAGCGTCCACACCATCGGCGGCCTCATGCTGAGCCAACTGGGATACGTGCCGGAGGAGGGGGAAGAGCTCGAGACCGCCGGCGTCACGCTGCGCGTCGAGAGTATGGACGGCAAAGGCGTAACGGCCGTCAGTCTGCCCGTCCCACCTGCCCAGCTAGAACATCTGAAAAAGATATCGGCATGAGCGAATTTTTCATTCCCAGCGGTGTTATCACGCTACTCATCTTTCTCAATGGCATCTTCGTCGCGGCCGAGTTCGCCATCATCGGCGCACGGCGGTCACGCATCGCCCAGCTTGCCGACGAAGGCTCTGGCGCTGCGCAGAACGTCCTCAACACACTGCGTGACCCCGATCGACAGAATCGCTACATCGTCGCAGCTCAGGTCGGCATCACCATCGTGAGTCTGGGACTGGGCATGTATGGTGAGCACGCCGTCGCCGGGTGGCTGCTAGGACCGCTGGAGCACCTGAGTGGGCTGGCAGAGCCGGCGGCGCACACCATCGCTACGGTGCTCTCCATCGGGCTGCTCACGTATTTGCACGTTGTCGTGGGCGAGATGGTGCCGAAGTCGTTGGCCCTCCAGGCAGCAGAACGCACAGCGCTGATGCTCGATCAGCCCATGACGTTGATCGAGTACCTGCTTCTACCGGCTGTGGTGACGCTAAACGCCATCGGCAATGGGATTACGCGCCTGCTGGGGGTCCCGCCGGTCGACATGCAAGAACGCTTGACCTCACCCGACGAGCTGGAGTTTATCATCGGCGAAAGCTACGAGAGCGGCATCATTCAACCGACGGAACAACTCTTCATCGAGAACATCCTCGACTTCAGTGAGCGCACCGTCGAACATGTCATGACGCCGCGCACCCGCATCGTCGGTGTCCCCGTGACGGCAGATCTGGAAGAGGTATTGGATAAGGCGTGCGAAGCGCGTCTGTCACGCTATCCGGTCTACGAGGGGAGTCTGGACAACATCATCGGCATCCTCCACATCAAGGACCTGGCCCGTCAACGCGTTCATCCAGGTGACGGGTTCGACCTGCGGAAGCTCGCCCGCGCTACCGCCTTCGTACCGGAGACGCTGCCCCTCGAAGAAATGCTGATTCGCTTCCGGCGTGAGCACATCCAGACTGCTATCATCATTGAGGAGTTCGGAGGCACGGCCGGCCTCGTCACCCTAGAAGATCTCGTGGAAGACGTCGTCGGTGAGATTCTCGATGAGTTCGATCAAGAAATCCCACCGATCACCGAGATTGAGCCAGGTGCCCTGGAAGTGCGCGGCGACCTGCTGTTAGAAGAGTTGAACCAACACTACGATCTCAATCTGGACCACACGGAGGCCGACAACGTCAGCGGCCTGATCATGGCCGAGCTGGGCCGCATTGCCGAGTCGGGCGATGTTGTGGAGTGCGGAGACATCACCTTCGAAGTCGAATCCGTCGAGGGGCTGGCGGTCCAGACGGTGATCGTGCGGCTGCCGGCTGACACAGAGGAGGCGCATGAACCCTGATAGTCGTCAGATCATCCACATCGGTATCAACTTAGTCATATCACCGCTGCCGGCCATGGACGCCCGCAGCCGGCTGCAATTCCAGCAATCGCTTATCGAGTCCGGCATTGACTACGGCAAGGTCGAGTTCAAGGAAAAGGAAATGGTCGTCGTCCGTGAAGCGCCGACGCGGCTGGAGATCAAAGTTGCCGCCACGAACACCCCCAACGTCGGCCAACTCCTAATCTTGGCCCCCCATCCCAAGCGCGCTTTGATCTCGTTCGAACAGGAGGCGGAAGCCATCGTCCAGGCGTTCAATGCGACGTGGCCGGCAGACAATCGACGCATAGTCTCCACCGACGTGACGCTGCGCGAACTCTACGAGACCACTGAGCGACACGCGTTTCAAGAGATATGGGAGAAGTTGCTGGGTCAGCCAATAGACAGGCTCTCTGCTTTCGGTCGTTCGGTCTCCGGCGGCGGGCTGCGGTTCGTCATGCCACCGCAACAAGGCCAAGGTGAGCCAGTCCAAGTTGAGGTCAAGATCGAGTCTTACTTGCGAAACGCGCGAAAAATCTACGTCGAGACGCAACTGAAATGGCCTCAACCCCTGGCTCCTGGCGCCCCCCTCAATCCAAGAGAGCGGCTCGAGCAAGCGAACGAGTACCTACAGAACAACGTATTGGCTTTTCTCGCGGGAGACACGCAATCGCCATAGGGCGCCAACCGCAGGCGCCAACCGCAGGCGCCAACCGCAGGCGTCAACCGCAGGCGTCAACCGCAGGCGTCAGCCACCCTTGCGAAGGTTGAGAGAAGCCGTGGCAGCGCCCAGGCAAGAGGCCGATTTTCGACTGGCGAGGGGCCTTTCAAGCCGAATGCGATTGGCAAACCTTCGCAAGGGTCCCCACTACCTGAACGGTTACCTCACTTGTTCCACCCAGCACGGTGACCGCTTGTCCGCCCAGATACACGCGGTCCCCACTCACCCGAACGCGAACATCGCCGCCCCGCGCAGAGGCCTGATAGGCCTGTAGCTCATCCTTGCCAAGCCGGCCGGCCCAGAAGGGCCCCAGACAACAGTGCGCCGACCCGGTCACCGGGTCCTCATTGATCCCCACAGCGGGCGCGAAAAACCGCGACACAAAGTCATATTCCGAGGTGCCGGCGCGACTCGTTACAATGAAGCCCCGGTCCGAAAGTGCAAGAAGCCGGCCAAAATCCGGCGCCAGATCACGCACCGTCTCCTCGGAATCAACCTCAACCACGTAATCCAAGCGGTTCTTACCGACATACTTCGGAGTGGCGCCCAGCGCCTCAGCCAGGTCATCTGGCGCGGCGACCGGCTCCTCGGGTTCGGCCGGGAAGTTCAGCTCAATCCACTCGCCTTTGCGGTCGGCTGTCAGCAGTCCGCTGAGTGTGTGGAAGCGCGCGACTTCACCCTCGCTCAGATACCCTTGCTCCCACAGAATGTGTGCGCTGGCCAGAGTGGCATGACCGCACAGATCGACTTCGACGGCCGGCGTGAACCAGCGCAAGTTGAAGCCGTCATCCCGTCGCTGCAGAAACGCGGTCTCAGATAGGTTCATCTCCAGCGCCACGTTCTGCATCCACACCTCGTCAGCCGGCGCGGACAAGACACAAACGGCCGCCGGGTTCCCAGAGAACGGCGTGTCGGTGAACGCATCTACTTGGAAGATCTCAAGCCCCATATGTACTCTCCTCGTATCTATCCAGCAGACACCTTAAGATAAGGTGCATAGGCGGACGTTCTGCTACATCAATGGCCTATGCCTGCAACAAGTTGCAGCGTCCAGGCGACGTCCTGAGCGGCGTCACCGGGTAGCTGGGGCGCATTTCTGCGCCCCAGCCCCCTAAGAACCGGACGTGAGCCTCTCGGCTCATCCGGCTCAAGCCTTGAGCACCCTTGTAGCCATGTCGTTCGCACCAGGAGTTTCTGGAGGCTTCTCACCCTCTTCCAATCCTGGCGCTCGGTGGCGCGGTAAATCCGCTCTTGGAGCCGCCGGACGTTCTTCTCCACGTTGCGCCAGTTGATGTCTTCCCAGCGCAGTGGTGTACGTTCATCGGTCTGTTCGATGAAGATCTTCATCGTCTAACATCCCCGAAGATAAAGGCGTTCCATGAGTTTCCTTTCCGTCAAGACCAACCGGAAGTTGGCACCCTTTCGGGTCGGGTATTTCCGGCCCAGTGGCCGGCCCTATTCGCCCTATTACCGGGCGACCTTCGCTTTCTCCGGTATCTTCTACCCCCCGCGCCATCCCCCTTCCTTACGGTTGGGATACCGTGGTATCACGATACCGTGGTATCACGGGGCACATGGGGCTTACCCAGTTGACGACAGAGGAGGTGCGAGCCAGCGAGGTTGGAGCCTGTCCCCCGGTGGGGCGACGGATGTCGCTGCCCGTACCCATACCGTGCAGCCTGCCCACTCACCATTTTGGTTGCAGCGCGTCAGCCTTCTTGCGCTGCTCTCGATTTACGAGGTTTATCAGCTCTTTGCTCTCGTTCAACCGTCTGGCTCTTCCCTAGCCCTTAGCCGCCTGAGGCTGGCCGCGTTCGGGACATTGTCCCTGAGGCTTCGCACATCGGCTCTCGCCTTTGCACGCTCAGGTAGGGACACCTGGACATCACAGGGTCTATGTCATGTTGTCATAGCACTCCTCTGCGGTCCTTATCTGAACAGCGATGTGTACGCCTCGCTTTCATACTGGTCACAACTGAGTTCCTCGAAGGGCCTGTCGAAGGGTTCGAGGTACGCGCAGATCACACGTGAAACAACTTGACATCCAGGTTATGGGTAAACACCAGAAACCGAGAATCTTTTCAATTGACGGTCTGTACCCCTGTTCGACCTGGATCCGCGTCGATTGGCCTGATGGCACTGGCGTCAAAGGTGAGGGTGACATCAACGGCGTACAGATCCCTCACATCACTTACCTCCAGCTCCCACCAGGTCACTGCGGTCAATTCGCCTGGGTCCAATCGTGTCCGAGCCGGTTGCGAAGGGGGACCGTCTGTCACACCGGATGTTGCCCCGCCCGTGGCTGTCGTCGGCCAACCGGTGGGGCTGGCACTGCGAAAGTTGGCGCCCACCAGTACCAAATCGAAAATGTCGACGCAGCCAGATGCGGTGATGTCGGCGCTTTCGGCGAAGCCTGTATCACCTTCGCAGGTCTTGAAGGCGCCAGCGACTGTGACTAAGTCAAGGAGATCAATGGCCGCGTCCCCGTTCGCCTCACCTCCCAGGAGCGAGGTGTCCGGTAGCACCGTAGTCTTGTCTACATCGCACGGCACTGAGTCATCTCGGGCAGACAGATAGCCGGCCATGGCAGCCTCCACCGCATAGGTTCCAGGAGATAGATCGAGAACGGTGAACTGCCCGTTGCGCATCGTGGTAACCACGGGCGCGCCGTCGACCTTGATTTTGGCGCCGCTGTGGTCGAATCGGCCCTGAAGGAGGACGCGGCCGGCGATCGTACACATTCCGGGCTCCTGAGTGGGCGTTGGCGTCGGCGTTGCCACCGCGGCTGTCGAAGTCGCCGTCGGCGTGCGCGTAGCCGTCGGTGTGAGCGTCGATGTTGGCGTCAGCGTCGACACCTCGGGTGGCGTAAACTCGACGACCAGCACCGGGCGGTTGCTTTCAGTGGCATTCTCATGTGTATCAAATCGCTTCGCCGTTTGATTGCCACTTTCGTCGCCCACCAGCAACCACCCAAAGTTCGTCGACGGGTTGTCGAGCCAATCCTGCACGTCGGTTACCATCTGTGCTGTCGAGCCCCAAGTATAGGTCCCCGTGCCGGCCACCGACGTGCTGGCACTGACCGTCGCCGCGAAGTCGCCGCCGGCTGTGCCCCACAGGCTGTCGGGGAAGGATGTGTGCAACCAGGTGGCATCACCGTTGGTAGCGCCCGCCCCCTGGCCCTCGCCGCCCGAAGCATCCGA
The DNA here is from genome assembly GCA_018263655.1 of Anaerolineales bacterium. Taxonomy (GTDB): domain Bacteria; phylum Chloroflexota; class Anaerolineae; order Epilineales; family JAANWY01; genus JAANWY01. Next base: position 7,112 of record JAANWY010000156.1, read on the forward strand.
GGTCCCTTCCCCCCAGTCGGACAGTAGTCTGCGCAATTCGACCTCTGTGGCGCCGGCTCGGGTTCGCGACATATTGAGCGTGAGGGTCGCACTGGTGATCGTGGAGCCGGCGGGGATGTTGCCGGCGATGTCGAAGGCAATGAGGCCCCGGCGAATTAGGTCGGCATTTGTCCGACCTACGAAGAAATGCCGGCCGGCGCCGTTGCTCAAAGAGCCCGTTACATCCTCGTACAGCGTGTTGTCTTTACTTGGGGGGAGCATCACTTGGTCGGGAGCGGCGCGTGCAGCCGGCGCCGACCCCCGATCCAAGGCTAGCCCAGGGATCAGCACCGCGAGGACGAACAATAGGTACAGGCTGAGGGTAGTCGCTTGTCTGAGCGTCTGTCTCTGCATCATCGTCTTGTCTCCCCGTAACCGTTCAGGTGGTGGGAACCCTTGCGAAGGTTTGCCACTCGCATTCGGGTCGAGGTGCCCCTCGCCCGTCGAAAATCGGTCTTTTGCCTGGGCGCTGCCACGGCTGCTCCGAACCTTCGCAAGGGTAGCTGAACGCTTACGTCTCCCCTACACCCTGCTGTGGCCGGTCTCTCCTACACCCTGCTGTGGCCGGTCTCTCCTACACCCCGCTGTGGCCGNTCTCTCCTACACCCCGCTGTGGCCGGTCTCCCGACCGAGCCACAGCAGCGAAATGTAACATTGCTGACCTATTCGCCCAAGAACAGTCCAAGATGGTGCGACACCAGCCAGGCACTAGCCTCGAAGAACCCGTAGGTCCGACGTAGTGGCTCGGGGTCGGTGGCGCGCTTGGGTTTGGCCGTAGCCTCGGACAACACGTTTTCCAACTCATCGATGCGCGCCAGGATTTCGCCGGGGGTGTGAGGGACCGGAATGTCACTGTAGGTCGGCCGGTCGCCGGGGAATGTGACCGCCCAGGCCGAGATCGGAAGAGC